>JAZLFL010000247.1:0-13782 GCA_045615825.1 Lachnospiraceae bacterium | reverse complement strand
GATATCCCAGTTAGTAAGATCCCTTGAAGACTACAAGGTAGATAGGGCCAAGGTGTAAGCACAGTAATGTGTTCAGCTGATGGTTACTAATAGATCGAGGGCTTATCCAATAGTTTTAGGATAGAGATGATAAGATAGATTCGTAGTTGTTCGGTTTTCAAAGAACGATGAGTTCTTTATAATAAGTAATTATTAGACAGTGATTCAGGTCACTGTCTTTTTTATTGCGTTTCTTCTATATATATTAATGTGATTTATTGAAATACTACATTTTGTATAAAAATATTTAGTTTTTTATAGTTTTTATGTGTAGATTTTTTATAGTTCATAGTAGAATTTTATATTTTGTTATTGTTTATTACTTGATATTCTCTTATATGTAAATTAAATAGAGTGACGTTGAACGTCACATCATTTTAGGAGGAAAACAAAATGAAAAAGAAATTGTTAGGCGCATTACTTAGCGTAGCAATGGTTGCAAGTCTCCTCGTTGGTTGTGGTTCTGCAGCAGCTCCAGCAGCTACAGAGGCAGCTCCAGCAGCTACAGAGGCAGCTCCAGCAGCAGATGAGGCAGCTCCAGCAGCAGCTGCTAATGGTAAGAAGGTAGCAGTAGCAATGCCTACTCAGTCTTCTGAGAGATGGATCAATGATGGTAACAACATGAAGCTTCAGCTTGAGGCTCTTGGTTACGAAGTAGATCTTCAGTACGCTGAGGATGATGTACAGGCTCAGGTTTCTCAGATCGAGAACATGATCGCAGCTGGCGCTAACTGCTTAGTTATCGCTTCTATCGACTCTTCAGCTCTTGTAAACGTTGAGGCACAGGCTGCAGCAGCAGGTATCCCAATCATCGCTTACGACCGTCTTCTTATGGACACAGACGCTGTTTCTTACTACGCTACATTCGATAACAAGGGTGTTGGTACAGCAATTGGTAAGTACATCGTAGACAACGCTGGTGCTACACCAGAGGATCCTAAGACAATCGAGCTTTTCATGGGTTCACCAGATGATAACAACGCTCATATGCTTTACGCAGGTCTTATGGAGCAGATTCAGCCACTCCTTGACTCAGGTGCATTAGTTTGTAAGTCAGGTCAGACAGACTTCGATTCAAACAACACACTTAGATGGGATCAGCAGACAGCTATGAAGAGATGTGAGGATATCCTTACACGTTACTATGCTGACGAAGATCTTGATATCTGTGCAACAGCTTATGACGGACTTGCTTATGGTTGTGCAGCAGCTCTTGATGGTGCTGGATATGCTGTAGGTACAAAGTGGCCTCTTATCACAGGTCAGGATGCTGAGCTTATGGCTGTTAAGAACATCATTTCTGGTAGACAGACAATGTCAATCGCTAAGGATACAAGAAAGCTCGCTGAGAAGTGTGTAACAATGGTACAGGCAGTTCTTGAAGGTGCTGAGCCAGAGATCAATGATACAACTACATACAACAACAACGTTATCGTAGTTCCATCATTCCTTTGTACTCCAGAGCCAGTTGATGTAAACAACTACAAGGAAATCCTTATTGACACAAATTACTATACAGAGGCTCAGATCGCTGAATAATCTCGGTGTAGAAATTAATAGTGAAAAATTTTGGGCGGCGGCATTTTGCCACCGCCCATTTTAAAGAAAAAGTTGTATTGATAGAAAAAGAGAAGGAGTTAAGTATGTCAGAATACATCTTGGAAATGAATCATATTACCAAGGCTTTCTCTGGGGTTAAGGCACTTGACGATGTTAATCTGAAAGTTAAGAAGGGCGAGATTCATGCTCTTTGCGGTGAGAATGGTGCAGGAAAGTCTACACTTATGAACGTTCTCTCTGGCGTATATCCTCATGGAACATATGACGGTGATGTAATGTATAAGGGCGAGACCTGTACTTTCCACAATCTTAAGGATAGTGAAGGTAAGGGTATTGTTATTATCCACCAGGAATTAGCATTAAGCCCACTGTTATCAGTTGCTGAGAATGTTTTCTTAGGAAATGAGCAGTTAAAGACAAAGGGTGTTATTGATTGGAACAAGACAAGACAGCGTGCAACAGAGATGTTGTCAAAGGTTGGTCTTGGTGATGAAGATGTCAACGTACCAGTAAGTAGTCTGGGTGTTGGTAAACAGCAGCTTATTGAGATTGCTAAGGCTATGGCTAAGAAGGTTGAATTACTTATTCTTGACGAGCCTACAGCTTCACTTAATGATGAAGAGAGTAAGAACCTCCTTGATATCATGCTTGAGCTCAAGGCACAGGGTATTACATGTATCATTATTTCTCATAAGCTTAATGAGATTGAATATGTAGCAGATGCTATTACAGTTATCAGAGATGGTAAGTCTATTGAGACTATCTATAAGGGTATAGATGAGTTCACAGAGGATAGAATCATTAAGGCCATGGTTGGTCGTGAGCTTACTAACAGATATCCTGTAAGAGAAGGCGTTGAAATCGGGGATACAATCTTCGAGGTTAAGAACTGGAATGTATATCATCCAGACGATGCTAAGCGTCAGATGCTTAAAAATATAAATATTAACGTTCGTGCAGGAGAGGTTGTTGGTCTTGCTGGACTTATGGGTGCAGGACGTACTGAGTTTGCTATGTCTGTATTTGGTCACAGCTATGGTCAGAAGATTTCCGGCGAAGTATATATGCATGGCAAGGAAGTTAAGATGCCTACTGTTAAGGATGCAATTGCTAACAAGTTAGCATACGTTTCCGAGGATAGAAAGGGTAACGGACTTGTATTAATTGGCGATATTAAAGAGAATATGGTACTCGCTGCCAGACCTGAGTATTTCTCAAACAAGGGTGTTATTAATGGTAATGAAGAAATCCTTGCTGCTCAGGAATATAAAGAGAAGATTAATGTTAAGGCTACTTCCATTGAGCAGGTAGTTGGTTCACTTTCCGGTGGTAATCAGCAGAAGGTTGTACTTGCTAAGTGGATGCTCACACAGCCTGATGTACTTATCTTGGATGAGCCTACTCGTGGTATTGACGTAGGTGCAAAGTACGAGATTTATTGTGTAATCAATGATTTGGCTAAGGCTGGAAAGGCTGTTATCGTTATTTCTTCAGAAATGCCAGAAATCATCGGTACTTGTGATAGAGTATATGTAATTAATGAGGGTGAGATCGCTGGTGAGCTTAATAAGGGAGAGATCACACAGGAAGGCATTATGCAGAAGATTATGGCGCATAACAGAAAGGGAGGTATTTAATCATGGAGAAGAAAAAAACCGTTAATCTGGACATGAAACAGTATGGTATGTTTCTTGCTCTTGTAGCTATTTATGTATTATTTTCATTCTTAACAAAGGGAAGTAACTTATCACCTGCTAACATTAACAACTTAGTAATGCAGAACGGATACGTTGTTATTCTTGCAGTTGGTATGCTTCTTTGTGTATTAACAGGTAACATCGATCTTGGTGTTGGTTCTGTAGTTGCTGTTACTGGTTCAGCAGCTGGTATCATCTTAGTAGATTACAAGATGAATATGTGGGTTGCTATCATCGTAGCAATTATCATTGGTTTACTTACAGGTGTTTTCGCTGGTTTCTTCATTGCTTACCTCGGAATTCCACCTTTCGTAGTAACACTTGCAACAATGCTTATGGGCCGTGGTCTTACATATACAATGTTACAGGCTCAGACAAAGGGTCCTCTTCCAAATGATTTCGTATTCATTGGTGCTGGATTCCTTCCAACAATCAAGGTTCCTTACGGTGATGGAACAATTGATTTAATTAGTATCGCTGTAGCTATCCTTGCAACAGTATTAGTAATCCTTTCTGAGATCAGAAGCATTGCTACAAAGAAGAAGTATGGTTTCGCAACAAACCCATTCTGGCAGCTTTTAATTAAGAACGCAGTATTATTATTCATCATCTGGTTCTTCTTCTATAAGTTAGCTCGTTGGAATGGTATTCCTTTCGTACTTCTTATCATGGCTATCTTAGTAGCTATTTACTCATTTATCACAGATAAGACAGTAGCTGGTCGTCAGATTTACGCTCTTGGTGGTAACAGAAAGGCTGCTCAGCTTTCTGGTATCGATACAAAGAAGGTATTCTTCTGGGTATACGTTAACATGGGTGTTTTATCAGCATTAGCTGGTATCGTGCTTGCAGCTAGAAATGCAGCTGCTACACCAAAGGCTGGTGATGGTTTCGAGATGGATGCTATCGCTTCATGTTACATCGGTGGTGCTGCCGTAGCCGGTGGTGCTGGTACAATCATTGGTGCCGTAGTTGGTGCGTTCGTTATGGGTATTCTTAACAACGGTATGTCACTCTATGGTTGGACAACAGATATTCAGAAGATTGTAAAGGGTATCGTATTACTTGGTGCCGTTACAGTTGATGTATTATCTAAGAGAAAGAAAGGCTAATTAATAGCCCCATTTAATACACTTTTGGAGATGGTTCACATATTAAATGTGGACCATCTTTTTTTGTTTATAAGCAGGTCTTTATGATATAATATTTTATCTATTGTTTTATATTGGGGTATCTATATGAACTTATACAAAGTAATGCTTGTTGATGATGAAGAAGAAGTTAGAGAAGCCATTAAAAGAAGGGTAAATTGGGAAGAAATCGGCTTTGAAGTAGTTGCATCCGCTGAGAATGGTGAGGACGCACTTGAGAAGGCGAAGATTTATACACCTGATGTTGTAATGTCAGATATTCATATGCCATTTATGGATGGATTAACATTCTGCAAGACTCTTAAGAGTGAACAGCCAGGAACTAAGTTCATTATCTTTTCAGGATATGATGAGTTTGAATATGCAAAGGAAGCAATTAGGCTGGAAGCAGAAGAATATATATTAAAGCCTATTGATGCTGAGGAATTAAAAAGGGTATTTGCACGTATTAAGACACGTCTTGATGAAGATTATGATAAGAGAAGGAATTTTGAGATTCTTCAGAAATACTATAACGAAAGTCTTCCAGTATTAAAGGAGCAGCTTTTGATTGGTATTCTGGAGGGCAGAGTAGTAGATGCTTCAATTAACAGATATGTAATTGAGTATGGCTTTGATGTAGCGCCATTTTACTGTGTGGGCGTAATTGAACCAAGCTTAACAGGTGATGAATCACCAGCCATTGGACAGATGTTAGCCATCTCATTAAAACAGATTGTTGATGAGCAGATGAGTAAGACAATGGATTATTACAGTATTAATTATCTTGGTAGGGTAATTGTTATTGCCAGGATGACGAGTACAGCAGGCTATAAGAAATTTGTAGATATTGTTGACCAGATATGTAAGCTTGCATCACGTATGATGGATGTTCCTACCTCAGCTGGAATAAGCCGTGTGGTCGGAATGCTTAAGGACTTAGCCAGAGCATTTAAAGAGGCTAATGATGCGCTTTCCTACAAGATTATGTTTGATGATAATCAGGCACTTGCAATTCAGGATGTTGAACCTGGATTCACATCTTATGCTGAATTTGACGAGAATAAGATTAATATGCTGTTAAAGGAGATTAAGATTGGTACGAAGGAAGATCTCTCTAAGGCTATTAATGATATGATTGGCTCTTATAAGAAATCAACTATATCAATCAATCAGTTACGCTTATATCTGGTTGAGATGTACGTTAGCCTTATGAGACTTGCAGGAAGCTATAATCTGTCGAATGAACAGATGGCAGAGCTTGACAGGGATGTGTATAGTGAGACACGTTCATTTAATTCACTGGATGAGATAAAGGACTGGCTTGAACAGATATGCCTGCAGTTAAGGGGTTTCATTAGAAAAGAGCGTCAGGATTCTACCAAGCTTTTGGTAGAAAAGGCCAAGGAATATATTAATGAGAAATTCACAGATTCTGGACTCAGTGTAGATACTATCTGCAGTTATCTGGGTGTTAGTCCGACATATTTTTCTTCGATGTTTAAGAAGGATACGGGGGTAAGCTTTGTAACCTATATCACCAATATTAGAATGGAGAGGGCTGTGCATCTGTTAGAGTCCACTTCAGAGAAGAGCTATGTAATTGCAGGAATGGTAGGGTATGAGGATCCAAACTATTTCAGCTATGTATTTAAAAAGGCATATGGTGTATCGCCTTCAAAGTATAGGAATAATCAGGAAACAGCTATATGAAGCAAAAACTAAGAAATTTTCTGAATTTCATATCGGATGGATATAAGCAGAGAAGTATTCAGCTTATTATATCTATTTCATTCACAGCATTAGCTATTATAAGTATGGCTTTCATGGAGATTATGACCTATTCTTCATATCTTAATAATTCGAGAGAGGCTGCTATTGAGAGTAACAAGCAGATCCTTGATCAGGTTAGCTGGAATCTTAACCAGTATATTAGGAATATGATGAGAATCTCGGATACCATGTACTACTATGTTATCAAGAACAAGGATTTAACATATGAGTATCTTGATGACGAGATGAGCTTAATGTATGAAGCTGATAAGGATAACCTTATAAGTATTGCATGTGTATCTCAGGATGGCGCTATTATTGCGGCTTCACCTGTTGCCAATAGAAAGCCCAACGTTGATATTACCAAGCAGAAATGGTTCACAGATGCAGAGGATAAGGTAGAGAACCTGCATTTCTCCACACCTCATGTTCAGAATATGTTTGAAAGCAGTAATTACAGATATTACTGGGTTGTATCACTTAGCCGAAGCGTGGAGTTTACTTATTTTGGCCGTATCACACCTGGAATACTTTTAGTTGATATGAACTTCTCATCTATCGAGCAGATGTTTGATAAGGTTAATGAGAAGGGTACAGGTTATGTGTACCTTATTGACAGAAATGGTGAGATTATATATCACCCATATCAGAAGGCTATATATTCGGGACTTTTGACGGAGAATAATCTTGTTGCAGCATCGTATGATGATGGTGACTATATTGAGAGATATCGCGGAGAGGAGAGATCCGTAATTGTTAAAACTGTAGGTTATACGGGCTGGAGAATTGTCAGCGTTGTTCCTGTAGAAGAACTTGCTGTTAATCATTCACAGGTTCAGTTTATTACAATTCTTATATTTACTATCACGATCTTCCTTATTCTGTTTGGTAATATGTTTATTTCGAGCTTTGTTACCGATCCTATTATCAAACTGGAGGAATCTCTTGAGTATCTGGAGAGTGGAAGTATGGATCCGGATAATATCTATCTGGGTGGTACTCATGAAATCAGGCATCTTAGCCGAACTATCAAATCCATGGTACGTCAGATGCGTAAGCTTATGGATGATATGGTTAAGGAGCAGGAAGAGAAGACCAAGAGTGAGCTTGATGCGCTTCAGTCGCAGATTAACCCTCACTTCCTATATAACACTCTGGATTCCGTAGTATGGATGGTTGAGTCTGAGAGATATCAGGAAGCTATATCGATGGTAACATCGTTAGCTACATTATTCAGAATTAGTCTTAGTAAGGGCAATAACATTATCACAATCAGGGATGAGATAAAGCATGCCAGCAACTATCTAAGCATACAGAAGGTCAGATTTAAGAATAAGTTTATTAGCAAAATCGATATAGATCCGGCTATTGAAGATTGTATAACCATTAAGCTTATCGTGCAGCCGCTTATTGAGAATGCCATCTATTATGGTGTAAATAATGCAGATGATGATGGACTAATTGAGATTAAGGGCTATGAGAAGGATGGGGATATATTCATTGAAGTAAGAGACAATGGAATAGGTATTCCGAAGGAGACTATAGAGACGCTGTTAACAGAGAAGACGAAGTCCAGAGGAAAGGGTTCGGGAATCGGTCTCTGGAATGTTAATCAGCGTATCAATCTCTACTTTAAGGGAGATTATGGTCTTAAGATTGACAGTGAGCTGGATGAGGGTACGACAGTAACAATTCATCTTCCTAAGATAACATATGATGATTATAAGGGAGGTGCTCTGAATGAATAGAAATAGTAAGATTATCATTATTTTCCTGTTGACCCTTGCAATTGTCATTACAGCTGAGAACATCATATTTAGAGTGGTAACAACCAGGGAACGTGAGAAGACTAATATTTCCATGGTAATTTATGAATCAGAGCTTGCATGGAATGATGTGAAGGCGGGAGCCGAGCTTGCAGCCGGTGACAAGGCAGAGGTCACAGTTATTGACCTTATGGATGGATATGATGTTGACTCACAGTATGATGCAATTGTTAAGGAATTTAATAATGGAGCAGACTATGTGCTGACATCTGCCATTGACAGTGATCGTCTGGCAGAACTGCTTAATGGTGAGTATTCATCTAAATTGATTTTTATTTTAAATGGTGTAAACGATGACAGATATATTACGGTTGCACCAAATGATTACCAGATGGGATATAAGTTGGGCTCGTTTGCTTTAGATGATGAAGTAAGTGATAGAACAATTGTATTATTTGGAGCTTTTTCAGATCAGAAGAATCTGTCTGAAAGAAAAACTGGTGTAATTGAGGCATTGGATAATTCCAAGATACCTTACGAATTCTGGGAGTTTGACAATTCAGTTTCCTTTGATGATTACATTAAGGATAAAATAAATCCCTACAAGAAATATGTATTCTTAGTTATGGATGTGAAGTCGCTTGGTGGAACTGTCAAAGCGAAAAATGATCTGAAGATTAATGCTGTTATATATGCGATAGCTAATTCGGATGAGGCAGTATACTATCTGGACAGTAAGCAGATTGCAGGATTAGTATATCCGGATAAGTTTGGTGTGGGCTATGCAGCGGTTAATAATCTTCTTGATCCACATGCATATGTCAATAAGAACTTCGATAGTCTGATAACCAACAAGGTAGTTAGAAGAGAAGATATGTACACTGGTGAATATGAGAAGGTTTTATTCCCATTTGTTAAGTGAGTTATTTATGAGAAAAATTATAAGAACTTTGTTAATTGTTTTTATTATCGCTGTGGTAGCTTCGGGTTGTGGCAAGAAGGAAGAAGTGCGTGATGACCTCATAAAAGTGGGCATTACAATGTATGATGAATATGATCCGTTCACCAGTACAATTGCTCTGCAGATACAGAAGACAATAAAAGAATTGGGTGCGCAGGAGAATGTCAATGTGGTATGTGATCTTGTATATGCTGGAAAGAGTCAGCTTAAACAGAATGACCAGATTGATGAATTTATTCGTAAAAAGTATGATGTTATCTGCGTAAATCTTGTTGACAGAACGGATGCTACATCTGCTATTGATAACGCCAAGAGTGCTAATGTACCTATATTTTTCTTCAACAGGGAACCGGTAGTAGATGATCTTGAGCGATGGGACAAGATATATTATATTGGCGCAGATGCTGCCCAGAGTGGTGCTTTGCAGGCTGAGATAATATGTGATGCCATTGAGGACGTAACAGGATTTAATGAAGTAGATATCAGTCATGATGAAATCCTTCAGTATGTAATGTTAGAAGGTGAACCTGGTCATCAGGATGCTCTTATGAGAACCAAGGTATCGATTGAGGACTTAAAGAAGGCTGGCTATGAAGTCGATAAGATGCGCAATGAGATTGCTAACTGGAGTAGAGAGCAGGCAGCAACTAAGATGACCTCGATTTTGAATCTCTATCCATGGCAGATTGAGGTAGTAATAGCCAATGATGACAACATGGCTTTAGGTGCACTGGATGCCCTTGAAAGCTATGGTGTTAAGGAGCTTCCGCTCATTGTGGGCGTTAATGGTGAGAAAGAGGTTCTGGAAGCTATTAAGGACGGTAAGATAGAAGGTACAGTTTATAATGATGCCTTTAATCAGGGAATAACCATTGGCAGAATGGCATATGCGGTTGGACTTAATAGAGAAATCCCTGAAGATATACAGATTACCAATGATAAATATGTATATGTTCCATACCAGAAGATTACTAAAAATAATGTTGATGAATATCTGGAAAAAGCGACTTATTAAAAAGGATTTTGGTCATTTAGACAGAATATGATATGTAGGGCTATTTAGTTAGTTAAGGAATGGGTGAATTAATGGGAACTATCAGAGAGACCCTTGAGCAGTGGGAGAAGGAATATTTAAGTCCATATGCAACTCTTAGTATGAATTCTAAGGGCAGACTTCGTGATGAAGAGCAGTGTGATATCAGACCGGTATTTCAGAGAGACAGGGACCGTATTTTACATAGTAAGAGCTTTAGAAGACTTAAGGATAAGACACAGGTATTTCTTACTCCTGAAGGCGATCATTATAGAACCAGACTGACACATACTCTTGAGGTGAGTCAGAATGCCAGAACAATTGCCAAGGCATTACTTCTTAATGAGGACCTTGTAGAGGCGATTGCACTTGGACATGACCTTGGCCATACACCTTTTGGACATGCTGGAGAGAGAGCCTTGAATGATGTATGTCCACTTGGTTTTGAGCATAATGAACAGAGCCTTAGAATGGTAGATGTATTAGAGAAGGATGGTGTAGGACTTAATCTTACAATGGAGGTAAGAGATGGTATCCTTAATCATCAGACAAGCGGTAATCCATTTACATTAGAGGGCCAGATTGTAAGACTTTCAGATAAAATTGCGTATATTCATCATGATATGGATGATGCCATTAGAGGTGGCATTCTTACTGAGGAAGATGTACCAATAGAGATCAGGGAAGTAATCGGTTATACAACAGGTGAGAGACTTGATCATTTTATTCATGATATTGTTACAGCAAGCCAGGGCCAGAATGAGATTAAGATGTCTGACCCGGTTAAGAAGGCTATGCAGGATTTGAGGGCATTTATGTTTGAGAATGTTTATAAGAATCCTGATGCCAAGAGCGAAGAGAGCAAGGCTGAGCAGTTAATGGTTACACTGTATAACCATTTTCTCACACATCTTGATAAGCTCCCTAAGGATCTGCTTCGTAATATTAATAATGGCGAGAAGAAGGAACGAGTTGTATGTGATTATGTCGCATCAATGACGGATCGATTTGCCATTAATATGTATGAGGAAATATTTATTCCTAAATCATGGCCGACATCGATGTACTAGAAGAGGAGAACAATGTATTATTCGGACGAAATTGTAGAAGAAGTTCGTGGAAAAAATAATATAGTAGATGTAATCTCCGGGTACGTCAGAATGCAGAAGAAGGGCAATAATTATGTTGGATTGTGTCCTTTCCACAATGAGAAGACCCCATCGTTTTCGGTATCTGCTCAGAAGCAGATGTTTTACTGCTTTGGCTGTGGCGCAGGTGGTAATGTGTATTCATTTATCATGCAGTATGAGAATGCCTCGTTCCAGGAGGCTATTAAGATATTAGCTGACAAGGCTGGAGTAACACTGCCTGAGATTGAGTATACAGAGGAGATGAAGAAGGCTGCCAGCGAGAAGGCTATTTTACTTGAGATTAACAAGGAAGCAGCAAAGTACTTCTATTATTCCCTAAGATCAGACAGGGGTAAAATTGGTTACGACTATTTTAGAAGCAGGGAATTAACCGATGAGACAATGAAAAACTGGGGCCTCGGCTATTCCAATAAGTATTCTGATGATCTGGTTAAGTACTTAAGAAGTAAGGGCTATTCTG
Organism: Lachnospiraceae bacterium; assembly: GCA_045615825.1. GTDB lineage: Bacteria > Bacillota > Clostridia > Lachnospirales > Lachnospiraceae > Colinaster. The sequence goes on along the minus strand of JAZLFL010000247.1, from coordinate 2,212 downwards.
ATGAGATGATATGCAAGGCCGGTCTTGCCACACGTGATGAGGTCAGAGGGTCACATGATAAGTTCTGGAACAGGGTAATGTTCCCAATTCAGGATATTAATCACAGAGTAATCGGATTTGGTGGTCGTGTAATGGGTGAAGGCGAGCCTAAATATCTCAATAGCCCAGAGACACCAATTTTTGATAAAAGCCGTAACTTATTTGGACTGAATTTCGCCAGGAGCTCCAAGAAAGGACATATCATTCTGTGTGAGGGCTACATGGATGTAATATCGATGCATCAGGCGGGCTTTACAGAAGCAGTTGCATCACTTGGAACGGCATTTACGAATGGTCAGGCCAATATACTAAAGCGTTTTACGGATAATGTTATCCTATCCTATGACAGTGATGGTGCTGGAACGAAAGCAGCCTTAAGAGCAATTGGTATTCTTAAAGAGGTTGGGCTGACGGGAAAGGTCCTGGACCTTAAGCCATATAAGGATCCGGACGAGTTCATTAAGAACCTTGGTAAAGAGGCTTTTGAAGAACGAATTAAAAATGCAAGGAACAGCTTCTATTTCGAGATAGATATACTGGCCAGGGATTATGATCAGAATGACCCTGAAGAGAAGACCAAGTTCCATAGAGAAATCGCCAGAAAGCTGTGCGGATTTGCCGATGATGTTGAGAGAAATAATTACCTTGAGGCAATATCAAGAGAATATGGAATCTCAGCTGAGGGCCTGCGTAAGTTAGTTAATTCGGTTGTTAATCAGACGGGACTGGCTACACCGGTTAGACCAAGGCCGAAGTCAGGAATTCAGGAAAAGAATAACCCGGATGAGGGCAGGAAGAAGGCTCAGAGGATTCTGATAACATGGCTTAGTGAGGAACCAGAGATATATCCGGTTATATCAGGATTCATAACTGCCAATGATTTCACGGATCCGTTGTATCACAGGATAGCAGATAAGCTAATAAGTGGTATTACGGAGGGAGGATTTAACCCTGCTTCAATGATATCGATGTTTGAGGATGAGGAAGAACAGAAGGAAGTTGCTTCATTGTTCAATACCAAGATATCAGGTCTTGATGGCCTGCCACTTGAGATAGAGAATAAATCTGACAGAGAACATGCCCTGAAGGATGTAGTCATTAAGGTTAAGGAGAACAGCTACGAATATTATTCGAAGAACTTAGGATCCGATGTTAATGCTCTGTCAGAGGTCATATCTGGCAAGAAACAGCTGGAACAGTTAAAGAAAACAAATTTCGTATTAAATAACTAATAGAGAGGATTTACACATGCCAAGAACTAAGAAAGTTAAAGAGGAAAAAATCGAGGAAGTAATCATCGATGAGTCAATGGAGATGATGGATGATGCACTCTTAGAAGAGGATATTATCGGTGATTTCGATGATGCTGATTTAGATGAGGATGCAGCTGAAATCGATAAGACTAAGCTCTATGAGAAGATTGCTGAGCTTAAGGTACTTGCCAAGAGTAAAAAGAATGAGCTTGAATATGATGATATTCAGAATGCATTCACTGATATGACAATGGATGATGATAAGATTGACCTTGTGCTTGAGATGCTTGAGTCTAATGGAATTGATGTTCTAAAGAAGGAAAACGAGGACTTAGATGACGACCTCTTAGATGACGATGAGGTTGTACTTACAGAGGAGGATGAAGTTGATGTTGAGAACATTGACTTATCAGTTCCAGATGGCGTAAGTATCGAAGACCCAGTAAGAATGTACCTTAAGGAGATTGGTAAGGTACCACTTCTTAGTGCAGAGGAAGAGATTGAGCTTGCACAGAGAATGGAAGAAGGCGATGAGGAAGCTAAGAAGAAGCTTGCTGAAGCCAATTTACGTCTTGTTGTAAGTATTGCGAAGAGATATGTTGGTAGAGGAATGTTATTCCTTGACCTTATTCAGGAAGGTAACCTTGGTCTTATCAAGGCCGTTGAGAAGTTCGATTACAGAAAGGGTTACAAGTTCTCTACATATGCTACATGGTGGATCAGACAGGCTATTACAAGAGCTATTGCAGACCAGGCCAGAACCATCCGTATCCCAGTTCATATGGTTGAGACAATTAATAAGCTTATCAGGGTATCAAGACAGCTCCTCCAGGAGTTAGGACGTGAGCCATCTCCGGAAGAGATTGCTGAGGAGATGAATATGCCTGTAGAGCGTGTAAGAGAGATTCTTAAGATTTCTC
>JAZLFL010000246.1:0-8697 GCA_045615825.1 Lachnospiraceae bacterium | reverse complement strand
ACAGTAATTCTTGCTATGGGTGCTGGTAAGGCCGGTGCTAAGGGAATTGACGAGTATTTATCTAATAAGTAATTGTCATAGATTGGAGTATTTATGCCATTTTGTCCTAAGTGCAGATATGAATATAAAGAAGGCGTTAAGATCTGTTCAGATTGTGGCGTCGAGTTAGTAAATTCCTTAGAGTCTGTTAAGATTGCTATTCTTTTAAGAGATGAAGATACAATTAATGAGGCTTTTGATTTCCTTGTTAAGAATGGTGTCGAGGATATTGAGAAGGGACCATCTGAATCAGGTGAGAACTTATTTGAGATCAGAGTTCCAGAGAATCAGGCTAAGAGAATTGTTGGTATGCTTAATGTATACTATCGAGAGATTCATACTGCTACAGAAGAAGAATTAGAGGTAATTGAACAGGCAAGAGAAGCTAAGCTTTCAGGTACCCGTTATGTAGACAGTGGTGACAGGGCTGAGAATTATAAGTCTGGAGCAAGTGTTTTAATTGGCGTGGGTGCTATTGGACTTGTTCTGCTTGTGCTGGTTAATTTAGGTATTATCTCATTACCATTACCATCATCCACTAAGAATTTGGTTAATGTGGTTATGGGTGCGTTATTCGCATTATTTGTTGTACTTGGAATTAACTCATTTATTTCATACAAAAAGTATAAGAATCTTGCTGATTCAGAGGATGATCTGGAAGATAAGATTAATAAATGGGCAGACTATGAGCTTAAGGTAGAAGACCTCACAGCTGATGAGACTGATGATACTCCTGAAGAGGTTAAATTCTTCGCAAGAACTGAGAAATTAAGAAATCTTTTGAATGAGAGATTCCCAAATCTTGAGGAGAGCTTTGCAGAACACATTGTAGAGGATTTGTACGATAGGATATTTGGATGCGAATAATCGTAGTATGTGTTGGTAAAATTAAAGAGAAGTTCTATAAAGAGGCGCTTAGTGAATATGCTAAACGCCTCTCTAAATATTGTAAGCTTGAAATATTCGAGGTTGCAGATGAAAAGACGCCAGACGGCGCAAGCGATAATGTCTGTAATCAGATTATGCTTAAGGAAGCTGAGAGAATATCGTCTAAAATTCCTGATAATGCTTATGTAATTGCTACAGCAATTGAGGGTAAAAAATACGATTCGGTTGGCTTCTCTAAGATGATTCAGAATCTTGGAATAAATGGTGAGAGTACTATAGTATTCCTGATTGGAGGCAGTCTTGGACTGCATGAATCCATCAAGAAAAGATGTAATTCACTAATAAGTTTTTCAGATATGACATTTCCACATCAGCTGATGCGTGTCATATTACTTGAACAAATATACAGAGCTTTTAGAATACAGAATAACGAGCCATATCATAAGTGATATGAGCTCGTTTTTTATTGTTAAATAGCCTTAAAAATGATAGAATAGTTAAGATTGGGTGGAGTATGTGCTAATGGAAGATTTTGTATTAATTAATGCCGAATATGCTCCTGAAATTTTCGGGCAATTCGACTCATTTATGAAGAAAATAGAGCGTGGCTTTAATGTGTCAATTGTTGCCAGAGGAGATAAGGTGACTATTAATGGTACTGCCTCTGGAGTAAGGCAGGCGAAAGCCACAATAGAGACACTTACTGAATTAAAAAGACGTGGTAATACAATTACTGAACAGAATGTGGATTATGCTATGGCGATGAGTATGGAAGAACAGCAGAATGAATTATTAAACCTGGATAATGAGCTTATATGTCACACCATTTCGGGAAAGCCTATTAAGCCAAAGACGGTTGGTCAGAGTAAATATGTTAATTCAATCAAGAAGAATATGATTGTATTTGGTATGGGGCCAGCTGGTACAGGTAAGACATTCTTAGCAATGGCAATGGCAATCACCGCATTTAAGAATGGTGAAGTTGAGAGAATTATTTTAACAAGACCTGCTATTGAAGCTGGCGAGAAGTTAGGATTCCTTCCTGGTGATCTTCAGAGTAAGGTCGATCCTTACCTTCGCCCTTTATATGATGCCTTATATCAGATCATGGGAGCAGACAGCTTCCAGAAAAATATGGAAAAGGGACTTATAGAAGTTGCACCTTTAGCATATATGAGAGGTAGAACACTTGATAATGCATATATAATCCTGGATGAAGCACAGAATACAACACCGGCACAGATGAAGATGTTCTTAACAAGAATTGGATTTGGTTCGAAGGTAGTTGTAACTGGAGATGCAACGCAGAAGGACCTGGCTCCTGGTGTTAAATCCGGTCTTGATATAGCCTTAAAGGTTTTGAAGAATGTCGAAGGTATAGGCTTCTGTGAATTATCAAGTAAGGATGTTGTAAGACATCCACTTGTTCAGAAGATTGTTCAGGCATATGAGAAATACGAATCAAGAGAGACTCGTATTAACAGTCGTAAAAATAATAATAGATCTAAGGAGACTATTTAATGATTTTTCTCGAGAATGAGACTGACATTGATCTTGGCATAGATTATGAAGAGATAGCAAACCTTGTAGTTGAAGAGGCTTTAAAACAGGAAAAATGTCCCTTTGATGTGGAGGTTAATATTCTTCTTACTGATAACGAGGGTATTCATGCAATTAATAAGGAGACCCGAGACATAGACAGACCTACAGACGTTCTGTCGTTTCCAAATCTGTTTTTTGACAGCGAGGGGGATTTTAATATTCCGGATGAAGAGCTTGCAGATTATGAGAATCCTGAGAACGGACTCATTGTGTTAGGAGATATTATTATTTCTCTTGAAAAAGTTAAAGAGCAGGCAATGGAATATAACCATTCTGTTAAAAGAGAGTATGCTTTCCTTATTGCTCACAGCATGCTTCATTTAAGCGGTTATGATCATATGGTTCCTGAGGAAGCCGAGGTAATGGAGAGCAGACAGAGAATTATCCTTGATTCACTTGGTATAACACGCGAAAATTTTTGAAAGGTTAGTTTAATGAATATTAAAGACTATGTTCGAATTGCATATAAATTATTTCATCTGATTTTCTGGATGATTGTCGGATATCTTGCAGGAGATAGTGGAATGGGACTTTATTTTATCTCATTCGTTATATTCCAGCTTATATATGTTGTATTTATGAGTGGCATCAAGGAGACTGTTGCCAGAATGGTATCTGCACGTATATCAAAGGGCTTCCATTCGTTAACAAGAAGCATATTCAGATTTGGCCTTTTATACAGTGTTGTTATTGGCGCTTTATTTGGACTGATTTTCTGGTTTGCATCAGGTAAGATTTTAGGTTCACTTATTGGAACGACATTACCTTCCAGTATTCTGGGTATGTTTGGAATATATTATGCAATTTATGGTATATGCAATGTACTTATGGGTTACTACCAGGGTATGGGTAATATATTCTATGTTCTGATTTCAGAGATGGCCGAGGGATTAATACTTGTTATTGGAGCCCCAATAGTTATTAAGAGAATGTATGCCTATGGTGGTAAGGTTGGAGCGCTTTTAAAGAATCCATTATATGCCAACATAAATGGTGCTCTTGGAGCTGTATTTGTTCAGATTGGTGCTGCTGTGGTTGCATTAATTATTCTTATTGTTGGCGGTATTTTAATCAGAGACAGAGAAATGGATGATTATGAGCTTCGAGGAAATGATAATCAGAGAAGCTTTAAGAGAAGCTTTGTTAAGACCTGTATCTTAAGTTCGCAGAGCAGATTCTTCTCAATATTAGCATTAGCCACTATTTCAGTTGCATTTATTAAGACTGGAATCCGATTGGAGGCACCTGTTAAGGAAATACTTGCAAGTGTTGGTGTATTTGCCGATAAGTTCTTACTTACAATATCCTTTGGCTTTATATTTTTCCTTGATTATATAGATAAAGAGAAGAGGAGAATAAGACAGGAATTTGTAAAAGAAGAATATAAGAATCTTCGTAGTCGCTGCACTTACCTTCTTAAGAATACATTTTTCATGATGCTTCCTTTATGTGCTTCGGTTATCGTATTAGCCAAGCCTATAGTCATGATATTCTTCGGCGGTAAAATGTCGCTTGGTGTAACACTTGTAAGACAAGGCGGATTCGTAATCATCTGTATAGCTTTAGCATATGCAAGTAAGGCAATTCTTAATGCTATTGATTACGAGCTTTATTCGTTAATATCATCTGCAATTGGATATATTGCAATGGTTGCATTTTTATCAGCAGCATTAAAGGGCGGACTTAATATAAGCTACTTAGTGTATTCATATCTTGTCTTTTATCTTATACAGGCAGGAGTTGCAACGTTCTTAGCCTACAGATTGACAAGTCTATATATTATTGATGTAGGTATGAAGGCTGCTAAGGTTGTGATTGCTACAGTAATAATGATTATTGTTGAAGCAGTAATGGATAAGCTGATTGTTATGAATGTATTATTCCTTGCTCTTACAGTTATTATCTCTATCGCAATTTATTATGTTGTAATGGGAGTACTTAGAGGTATTTCTAATAAAGATATTAATTCGTTGAAGGGAACCATAACTTATTATCCATCAGCTTTAGTAGGTGGTTTCTTTAATAATAACAGATAGGCAGTCTATGAATGTTTTAGTAATTGGTGGTGGTGCCTCCGGAATGATTGCAGCAATTGCTGCAGCAGCTGAGGGCGCTTCGGTAACCATATATGAACACAGAAATGAATTGGGTAAGAAGATATTAGCTACCGGTAATGGCAAGTGTAATCTGACTAACAGAGAATTAAGACTTGATCAGTATAACTGTAGCGATATGGATCTTCTTAATAATTATTTTACACAGTTTGACAGTGAAGATACTATTGCCACCTTTAGATCCTTTGGACTAATTGTTAAGGACAGGAATGGTTATATATATCCTGCATGTGAGCAGGCCTCAGTTGTAAGAGACCTTCTTGTTCTGCAGCTTCAGATGTATGAGGTTAATATTCATACATCCATGAATATTAACTCTGTTATTAAGACTAATAAGGGCTTTGATGTTGAGGCTAATGGAACTGTAAGAAGCTTTGATAAGGTAATTCTTGCCTGTGGAAGTTACGCAGGACTTCGTAAAACTGAACGCATTCCAAGTGATGTTGACGGATATTCACTGGCATATCATCTTGGCCATAGGATTGTACCAGTTAAGCCGGCATTAACAGCACTTATATGTAAAGAGGACTTCTTCAAGTCAATCAGTGGTGTCAGATGTGAATGCTTAATCAGTCTTACTAAGGATTCAGCTATTATAGGTTCTGAATATGGAGAACTGCAGATAACAGAATACGGAGTTAGTGGAATTCCGGTATTCCAGCTCAGCCGTCATGTAGCAGCTGTTCCAGGTGAATATAGTGTTGTAATTGATTTCATGCCTGGTGTAGATGATGAATCATTCATCCAGATGATGCAGACAAGAATATTGTCATTCCAGGGAGCTAAGATTAAGGAATTTTTCCTTGGTATTCTTAATAACAAGCTTAATGCATTGCTTATATCACTCTCAGGACTGCAGCCCGATGATATTATTGATGATTCTAATAGGGATGCCTTAATAGAGGCTGTTTCTCTTATTAAATGTTTAAAGTTGGATGTAAAAGGAACGAAATCATTCGAGAATGCACAATGCTGTAGTGGTGGTGTTCCATTAAGCGAATTAGATGATAACTGTCAGTCAGTTAAATGTCCAGGACTATATATAGCTGGTGAAATGATTGATGTGGACGGTAAATGTGGCGGCTATAATCTTCAGTGGGCCTGGACAACAGGTTATATAGCTGGTAAGGCTGCCGGCATGGAAAGCCAGGATATTATTAGTGATTAGAATCGGTCAGATCAAAATTAATATTAATTCAATAGACCATGATGAAGAGCTTAAGAATAATATCAGGAGAATGCTCAGAATTGACAGATTCGACTCTTATACAATTGTAAAGAAGAGTATTGATGCAAGAAAAAAGCCTGAACTGTATTACGTATATACCGTAGATGTTGCGGTGGCTAACGAGAATCAGGTATTAAAAAAAAGCAAGTGTAAATCGGCAACAATAGCTAATCCTGTTATATATAATTGGCCTGAAGGAAGAAAAAGTAATTACAGACCGGTAATAGTCGGTATGGGACCGGCGGGACTGTTCTGTGGATATATGTTAGCTAAGGCTGGATGTAAGCCAATTATATGTGAACGTGGACAGGATGTGGATACACGTAGCGAAGATGTAGAAAAGTTCTGGGAGTCAGGAGTTCTTGATACGGAATCAAATGTTCAGTTTGGTGAAGGTGGAGCAGGTACATTCTCCGATGGCAAGCTCAATACCTTAGTTAATGATAAATTCGGCCGTAACAGAGAGGTGCTATCAATTTTCATAGAAAATGGTGCTCCTGGGCATATTATCTATGACAGTAAGCCACATATAGGAACGGATGTCTTAAAGCTTGTAGTTAAGAATATGCGTAACCGAATTATCAGCTGGGGTGGCGAAGTCAGATTCGGTTCAAAGCTTACGGCTATAAAGACTAATAATGATAACGTAACTGCTGTATTCAATGACTGTGATGAGCTTACGACGGATGCACTTGTCCTTGCTATTGGTCATAGTGCGAGAGATACATTTAAGATGCTTCTTGATACAGGTCTTCATATGGAGGCTAAGTCATTCGCGGTTGGAATGCGTGTAATGCATCCACAGAAGCTTATTGATGGTCGTCAGTATGGTGAGGATAATCTTGATAAGAACTTACCAGCATCACCATATAAGCTTACTTATCATTCTGAGAATGGCAGAGGCGTATACAGCTTCTGTATGTGTCCTGGTGGTTATGTTGTTAATGCATCCAGTGAGTCAGGAATGACTGCTGTAAATGGTATGAGCTATAGCGACAGAGCAAGCTCAGTGGCAAACAGTGCGATTATAGTGTCTGTATCACCAGAAGACTTCGGAGGCGATGGCCCTTTAGCAGGAGTGGAATTCCAGAGAGCGCTTGAGAGGAAGGCTTATAACCTTGCTGGTGGTAAGATACCATACGAATTCTATGGCGATTATAAGTCGGCAGTTACTAATACTTCGGTAAAGGTTAATAAGACAGATCCTGTTTACTGCTTCAAGGGAGAGGCTGTAGAAGCTGAAGTTCATTCAATTATGCCTAAGGCGCTTAATGAGGCTTTTGTCGAAGGAATCGATGATTTTGATCGTATAATACCAGGATTTGCATCACCTGATATGGTACTTGCAGGAATAGAGAGCCGTACTTCATCCCCGGTTAGGATTAATAGGGATGAGACTCATCAGTCATCATTTAAGCATATATATCCGTGTGGAGAAGGTGCTGGATATGCTGGTGGTATAATGTCAGCTGCTATGGACGGTATGCTGATTGCGGAGGAGATATGGAAGAGATAGTTAGAGAGCAGATTCGCGATAAGAATCGAATAGTTGTTAAGGTTGGATCCTCGTCTTTGGTACATCCACAGACTGGAATGCTTGATTTTACTAAGCTTGAGGTATTAGTTAGAGAGCTTTGTAATATTAGCAATATGGGTAAGGATGTAATACTTGTTACATCAGGAGCCATCGCAGTTGGTAAGACAGCTATTGGACAGGTTGCAGTTAAGAGCCAGAGCAAGAATATGGGCTTCAAGCAGGCCTGTGCAGCAATTGGTCAGGCAAGACTTATGATGACTTACCAGAAGCTTTTTGGTGAATATAATCATATGGCGGCACAGATTCTTATGACTAAGAATACAATTGTTGATCCAATTAACAGAACTAATGCCTATAACACCTTTACAGAGCTTCTTAATATGGGAGTAATTCCGATTGTTAATGAGAATGATACAGTATCCACATATGAGATTGTTGTAGGAGACGATGATGTTCTTATTGGTGATAACGACACATTATCAGCTATTGTTGCATCCTTAGTCGGAGCAGATCTTCTTATACTGTTATCAGATATTGATGGTCTGTATACAGATGACCCTCGTAAGAACCCTGATGCCAAGTTCATCAGTGAGGTTGAGAAGCTTACTGACGACTATATGAACATGGGTAAGGCATCAACAGGAAGCAGTGTTGGTACTGGTGGAATGAATACCAAGATGAATGCAGCTAAGATTGCTACATGTGCAGGCGCTGACATGATTATTGCCAATGGCGAGGATATGAGAATTCTTCATAGAATCGTTGATGGAAGAGATATTGGAACACTTTTCAAGGCTAATAAGGATGATGAGTTTGATATGATTGACTTCATCAACCATATTCATGATTAATTATGGATACAAGTCAGTTAAGAAAAGATATAATTGCAAAACGAAAAGCACTTAGTCTGGATGACAGAATTAAGATTTCTGATGACATTATACTTAAGCTCATTCAGTCTGAAGAATATTTAGACGCTGATATTGTCTTAGTATATGCAGATGCCAATGGCGAGGTCGCTACAGACAGATTAATTCTACAGGCTCTACTACATGGTAAGAGGGTATTCGCACCTGTTTGTGGAGATGATTATTCTATGGATTTCTATGAAATATTTGCGCTTGATGAGTTATATCCGGCAACTTATGGCATTAGAGAACCACTTGCAATAGATAATCTTAAATTAACCGAGTCGGTCATCACGGACAGGACTTTAATTGTTGTTCCTGGAGTTGTATTTGATAGGAATAATAATCGTATGGGCTATGGCAGAGGCTATTATGACCGCT
>JAZLFL010000245.1:0-7473 GCA_045615825.1 Lachnospiraceae bacterium | reverse complement strand
TACATAGCTTAGGGCAATCGTTGCCGATTCCTTCATAACATCACCGAGCTTACCGGTTAACTTAAGCTCTCCCTTACCGGGCATGATGTTAACCTCTATCTCAAGAGTGTCTCCACCGACCGCTGTCCATGCAAGACCTCTCACAATTCCTACCTCGTCCTTCTTGTTAGCCATTAGAGAAGTATACTTATGCTTGCCAAGATAATTTGTAAGATTAGCCGGCTTAACAGAGATCTTCTTCCTGTCGTCATCATTAAGAAGCTCTCTTGCCGCTTTCCTGCATACATCGCCAAGCTTACGCTCGAGTTCACGAACGCCAGCCTCCCTTGTATAGTACTTAATGATATCCTTAATTGCACCATCCGTAATATTAAGTGTCTTACGGTTCATACCATTAGCCTTAAGAGTCTTGCCAAGCAGATGCTCCTTGGCTATATGGAACTTCTCATTGGCCGTGTATCCGGATACCTCTATAATCTCCATTCTATCAAGAAGTGGTCTTGGAATGGTAGATGTATCATTCGCTGTAGCGAAGAATAATACTCCCGATAAATCCAGCGGAATCTCTACATAATGATCCCTGAACTTAACATTCTGATCAGGGTCAAGCACCTCCAAAAGTGCTGAGAAAGTGTCACCCTTATAATCATTGCTGACCTTATCAATCTCATCTAAGAGCATAAGCGGATTAGATACCTTAGCTTCCTTTAAGCCGTCCGCAATTCTACCCGGCATAGCACCAACATAGGTACGTCTGTGGCCTCTGATCTCAGCCTCGTCCCTGACACCGCCAAGACAGATTCTTATATATTCCTTATTAAGAGCCCTTGCCACACTCTTGGCAATCGATGTCTTACCAGTTCCCGGAGGTCCTACCAGACATAGGATTGGCGAGTGCCCACCATCAGTAAGGTTACGAACTGCCAGGAATTCCAGTATCCTCTCTTTTACCTTATCAAGGCCAAAATGATCTGCATTAAGTACGCTCTCGGCATTCTTAATATCCGTATTGTCCACTGACTGTCTGTCCCATGGGAGGTCTAACAATGTCTCAATATATCCGCGGAGCACTGCGCCCTCTGAGCTTGACTCGGAGATATTATCAAATCTCTTAATCTCCTTACGAATCTTATCCTTAACCTCTACGCCTGCCTCAAGCTCATCCACTCTCTTTAAGAAAAGTTCAGAATCTGTGTACTCAGCTCCGCCCGATAATTCCTTGCGGATATAGGCCATCTGCTCGCGAAGAATATACTCTCTCTGATTCTTATCAACCTTCTCCTTAATCTCCTTGGAAAGCTTGGTATGAATATCAGCAATCTTGGCCTCCTCACAGAGGATTCTTGATAATACCTCGTAGCGGTCCGCTGTTGATACTGCCTCCAATATCTCCTGCTTCTTATCAAATGGAATAGGGATATTCATGGCGATCTTGTTAACAAGCTCGCCCATCTCCATTGATGGATCAATCTGGGTAGTTAAGCTCTGGCTTACCTTAGGATGATATGCCATATATGAACCCAGCATATCAACCATTGTTCTAAAGGCAGCTTCCTCATATTCAGCGTCATCACTGATATGACCATTATCCTCTTCAATAAGAGTCACCTCGGCCAGGATGAACTTCTTCTGCTCCTCTACGATATGCTCTAAAGTTGCACGGCTTAGTCCCTCAACAAGCACTCTTATGGTATTACCGGGAAGCTTCGTAATCTGACGGATATTAACAATGGTACCTACATGATAGATATCATCCTCGCCTGGCTCATTCTCCGTAATCTGCTTCTGGGTGAGTGTTAATATTCTGCTGTCAGTCTTCATTGCTTCTTTAACAGCTGCTATGGATTTCTTACGGTTAAGGTCAAAGTGAATAACCATGCCTGGAAATATATTCAGTCCACGCAATGCTACTACAGGAATAATCATGGTTCCTCCAATTAGAAAAACACGCCACCATAATGGCGGCGTGATCTATTTGCATTTAAACTATGCTCTGACTACTGTTGGGTCTTCTTTACCTTCTACTGAAGCCTTAGTGATTATACACTTAACGATTGTCTCATCCGATGGAATCTCGAACATTACATCCATCATAAGCTTCTCCATAATAGTACGGAGACCTCTTGCACCTGTCTTCTGCTCGAAAGCCTGGTCTGCTATTGCTTCGATTGCTTCCTTCTCGAATTCAAGCTCAACATCATCAAAGCCAAACAGCTTCTTGTACTGCTTAATAAGTGCATTTTTAGGCTCTGCAAGAATCTTAACTAACGAGTCTCTGTCAAGGCCTTCCAATGCTACATGAATCGGCACACGTCCAACGAACTCTGGGATAAGACCGAACTTAACAAGATCAGGTGTTGATACCTCATTAAGAATCTCACCAATCTCACGTCCTGACTTACCAGCTATTGAAGAATTGAATCCAATTGACTTCCTGTTAAGTCTCTCCTCAATAATCTTCTCAAGTCCGTCAAAGGCTCCACCACAGATAAAGAGGATATTCGATGTATCAATCTGAATAAGCTCCTGGTGTGGATGCTTACGTCCACCCTGTGGTGGCACGCTTGCTACTGTACCTTCAATAATCTTAAGTAATGCCTGCTGTACGCCTTCACCAGATACATCACGTGTGATTGATACATTCTCACTCTTCTTGGTAATCTTATCAATCTCATCAATGTAGATGATGCCGTACTGGGCACGCTCAACTTCATAATCTGCTGACTGGATAAGCTTAAGTAAGATGTTCTCAACATCCTCACCTACATATCCTGCCTCAGTAAGTGTTGTTGCATCTGCTATAGCAAATGGAACATTAATAATCTTAGCCAGTGTCTGAGCTAAATAAGTCTTACCACTACCAGTTGGTCCAAGCATCAGAATATTACTCTTCTGAAGCTCAATACCATCATCTGTATCCTCACTCATTACACGCTTGTAATGATTATATACAGCAACTGATAATACCTTCTTAGCTACTTCCTGACCTATTACATAATCATCAAGGAACTTCTTGATCTCTACTGGCTTAAGCAGGTTGATATCTTTATCAGTACCTGTCTTAACCTCGTCATCACCGTAAAGCTCCTCGTCAATTATATCCCTACAGATGCTAACACATTCATCACATATATATACCCCATTAGGTCCGGCAATAAGCTTGCCAGCCTTATCCTGTGTCTTACCACAGAAAGAACAGCATATCTTGCTGTTGGTAGTATTACTTTTCGCCATCTGTATTAACCTCTGCTCTGCTAGAGATTACTGCATCAATAAGACCATATTCTTTAGCCTCTGCTGCAGTCTTCCAATTATCTCTCTCTGTATCTGCTGCGATTACATCATAATCCTTACCTGTATTCTCAGCTAAAATACTGTTTAATTTTTTCTTAGTCTTTAAAATGTGCTCTGCTGCAATCTGAATCTCTGTTGCCTGACCCTGAGCACCGCCAAGTGGCTGATGTATCATAATCTCTGCGTTAGGAAGAGCATATCTCTTACCCTTGGCACCACCTGCAAGAAGGAAAGCTCCCATAGAAGCTGCCATACCTATACAGATTGTTGATACATCACACTTGATATACTGCATAGTATCGTAAATTGCCATACCTGCAGTCACAGACCCGCCTGGGCTGTTGATGTAAAGACAAATATCCTTCTCAGGATCCTGTGCCTCAAGGAAAAGAAGCTGAGCTACGATTGTAGCAGCATTATCTTCTCTAACATCCTCACCTAAAAATACTATTCTGTCCTGTAAAAGTCTTGAATAGATATCATAGGATCTCTCACCACGACTAGTCTGTTCAATGACATAAGGTATTAAACTCATTAATTATTTCTCCTTTGCGCCTGCAACTACAAGCTCTACTGCCTTGCTAACTGCAAGATCTTCCATAACCTGCTTCTTACCAGCATCGCCAAGCATTTCCTTAACCTTGTCTGCTTCCATGCCGTAATCTGTAGCCATCTTAGCAACCTCTGCCTCGAAGTCTTCCTCTGTTGCCTCAAGCTTCTCAGCTGCTGCAATAGCCTCAAGAACAAGTCTTGACTTAATTCTTGTCTCAGCCTGTGGAGCTACCTGCTCTAAAAGTGTCTCAGCTGTCATTCCTGTGAACTGCATATACTGCTCGAATGAAAGACCCTGTGACTGAATTCTCTGAGCGAACTCCTCAACCATCTGTCTCTTCTGTGTCTCAATCATTGCCTCTGGAATATCCATCTCTGCCTTCTCGATGATTGCAGCGATAACAGCATCTTCCTTAGCATTCTTAGCATCTAATGCCTTCTTATCCTCAAGGTTCTTCTTAACATCTTCCTTGTACTCAGCAAGTGTATCGAACTCAGATACCTCTGAAGCGAACTCATCATCAATCTCTGGAAGCTGCTTCTCCTTGATCTCCTTAACAGTACACTTAAATACTGCTTCCTTACCTGCAAGATCCTCTGCCTGGTAATCCTCTGGGAATGTTACATTAACATCGCAGGCTTCCTCGATGTTCTTACCAACAAGCTGCTCCTCGAATCCAGGAATGAACTGGCCCGAACCGATTGTAAGTGGATAATTCTCTCCCTTACCACCTGCGAAAGCAACACCATCAACGAAACCTTCGAAGTCAAGAATAATCTGATCGCCATCCTTAACTGGTCTGTCTGTAACACTGATGCTTCTTGCATTACGCTCTGCCTCATCAGCGATGGCCTTGTCAACTTCCTCATCTGTTACAGCGATATCAATCTTATCAACCTCTACACCCTTGTACTCACCAAGAGTAACCTCTGGCTTAAGAGCAACCTCAGCTGTGAAGATGAATGGCTTACCAGCCTCAATCTGAACAACCTCTACGCTTGGAGTAGATACGATGTTCTCCTCGCACTCATCATATGCCTTCTCATAAGCATCTGGAATAAGCTCATTAGCAGCATCCTCATAGAATACTTCCTTGCCGTACATCTTCTCAACCATCTGGCGAGGTACCTTACCCTTACGGAAGCCTGGAATGCTGATAGACTTCTTCTGCTTCTGATATGCCTTCTCTATAGCCTTCTCGAGCTCCTCAGCTGGAACCTCGATTGTAAGCTTGGCCATATTGTGCTCTAATTTTTCAACCTTAACGCTCATTAAAATATATCCTCCATTATTTCCTCTGCGCACCATTGCACAGTCATAGTCAGTAAACGATTATAGCACAAAAATATAGTAAATACTAGGCTTTTCTAATAAGAAATGGCCAACCCCATATATCGGGATTGGCCAGGCCTTCATCTGTTATAAACGACGCAAACTGCGCTCTAATCATTAAGCATTCCGGTCTTAATTAGTGCCTTTCTAACCGGCATACCAATCATTGTTGCAATAACCATCTTGGCAATATCAAAAGGGATAAATGGGAATACACAGAGTCCCAGTGATGTCGCAAGATCATTGCCAGTCTGTGCCATGAACCAGACTGTTCCGAAGAAGTATGTAATTGCTGTACTAACAAGCATACCTGCGATTGTTACAGGGATTCTTACCTTTCCCTTAGTCTTATCGAAGCATAAGCCTGCAATTATTGTTATGAAGATGAATCCAAGAAGATATCCTCCTGTAGGACCAACAAGCTTTGCAGGTCCACCCTGAAAACCTGAGAATACTGGGAGACCTACAAGTCCTAAGAGCATGTACACCACATAACTGATTGTAGAACCCTTCCAACCCAAAATATAAATAGCAAAGTATATTACAAGGTTAGTAAGTGAGATCGGAATAACACCAATTGGTACCGACATTGGTCCGAAGATGCACATAAGTGCAGTTACAATAGCACAGCTTGTAATAGTGTAGATTTTTCCTTTGTTGCTCATTTTGCCTCCTCGAGGGGACTGACCCCATTATCCTATATTTAATTGTAAACCAAAATAAACCAGTGGTTTACTTTTGCTACAACGGTCATATTAAAGCATTTCGTAAACCGATAATCAACCTGATTTTCAAAAAGGTTTACAATTGAGAAAAAATAAGTCGCACAAGTTTTTCACGGATATATATAATACTGAATGGGGACGTGTGGACATTGCACCATTAATCACTCCAATCCGATAGCAGATAACAGATGCCAAATAGCTGATGGCAAACAGAAATGGAGCATTATAATGAACAATATTGATATGATAGAACTTGCTAAAGAGATAATTAACGGACGAAGGTTAACAAAGGGCGAAGACCTCTCCTTCTTCATAACCTGCGACGCAGATGCGCTGTATAAAGGCGCTGATATGATCAGGGCGCATTTCGTTGGCGATAAGATTGATCTGTGCTCAATCATCAACGGACGAAGTGGCCGATGTCCTGAAGACTGTAAGTACTGCGCGCAGTCCGCTCACCACAATACTGACTGTGAGGTGTATGAGTTTCTTCCACAGGAGAGAATTCTTGAAATGTGCAGTCTGAATGAATCCGAAGGCGTAGACAGATTCTCGATTGTTACATCTGGTCGTGCACTTACAGGCGAAGAATTCGACAAGGCACTTGATGCGTACAGACAGATGAAGGCTAATCATAATATTGAGTTATGTGCTTCGATGGGATTCGTATCTGCTAAGCAGCTTCATGCTCTTCATGAGGCAGGTGTTACAAGCTACCACCATAATATAGAGACTTCGAGACGCCACTTCCCTAATATATGTACGACACATACTTATGACCAGAAGCTTGCGACATTGAAGCTTATTAAAGCTGAAGGAATGTATGTATGCTCCGGTGGAATTATTGGTATGGGAGAAGACTTTGAAGACAGAATTGACATGGCATTAGATCTTGCCGAGGCAGGAGCCGACTCAATTCCAATTAACGCGCTCATGCCTATCAAGGGCACTCCTCTGGAGAATCAGGAAGTATTATCCGAGGAAGAGATACTTAGAACTATCGCACTCTTCCGCTATATTAATCCAACCGCTGAAATCAGACTTGCTGCCGGCCGCGCGCTGCTCTCCGATGATGCCAAGAAGGCCTTCATGTCCGGCGCGTCCGCTTCCATTACAGGCAACATGCTTACAACTGTTGCCTGCGCCACAATCCGCTCCGACAAGGAGATGATTAAGAGCATCGGAAGGAAGTAATAATCTTTTGCTGTTCCTAAAGCCCACACAGTACGCAGGTTGCGCTTATTGTGCTAGATTCCTGGCTGCGCGGGTAGATATGTTTTTTGAGGTTCAAATACCCTCACGCTTTGTTTTTTGTGGGTATACATTAGTTTTCTTGTTCAAATACCCTCGCGCTTTGTTTTTTATGGGTATATAGCGCATTCTTAATACAAAATACCCGGTTGCCACCACTGCAACCGGGTATTTTGATTTTATTTTCAATATATACCCTGATTTTCAGCATCGCGCGGGTATTTTAATTTTATTTTCAATATATACCCTGATTTTCAGCATCGCGCGGGTATTTTAATCTTTTTTACAACATATACCCCAGCTACCACTCCAGACAGG
>JAZLFL010000244.1:0-8832 GCA_045615825.1 Lachnospiraceae bacterium | reverse complement strand
AGCTTACTGCAATGGCACATGATATCAGGAATATGAATAATATAATCTGAAATGTCGTCATTACTCTTCCTCCTCCTTAAGGTCTTCCGGCTCAGCAATAAGAAGTTCGAGGTGCGGATTAGTCGTTACCTCAAGCTTGGCCAGCAAATGTGATGCGACTGGGGATGAGAACCACAGGAATACTACAACAAGGCCCATCTTGAGGGTCGTAAAATTAAGTCCCGAGATAATCATAAGTCCAATCATGGCTGAACCAATGCCGAGGGTATCTCCCATTGCTGCAGCATGCATACGGTTAAGTGTGTGCTTAAAATGGAACACACCGTATATCTCTATACAGAAAATAGCAAGGCCGACTACTAAGAACGCCGCGCCAATTATGAATCTAAGCATTTCCATTCTTCGTGTCCTCCTTCTCGTTATTCTCCGTGTAAACACCAATATATACCTTAGTGATGACTACTACCGCAAGGAAGCTTATCATGGCATAGATAAGTCCGATATCCACAAGATAGCTCTCCTTAAGTAATAGACTCAGCACTACGATTATTACCATTACGATGGTACCCATCATGTTAACGGATACTATTCTGTCAACAATTCTTGGACCCTTAATGGCACGAATCAGGCAGGCAAGCAGAATCACTGCAAGTATTATAATCACGCCAATGTAGGTCTTAACCTGAAGACTCTCAAGGGGTGTTAAATAACTCTTAACTAACATTCCTTACCCTCCTTCTCTAAATTAGCCGCAACCTCTTCCATCTTAAGAAGCATCTCGACAAATACTGATTCATCGATGCCTACGCCGAGGCTCTTATCAAGGCAGTGCACCATAAGCTCATCACCATCAAGCGATACTGTGATAGTACCAGGGGTTAATGTGATGCTGTTAGCAAGCAGTGCTCTTGCTGATTCAGTCTTAAGTACAGTGTGGAAGGTTACAAGGGCCGGCTCAAGCTCATATCTTGCTGTACCAATAAGCTTAACTACCTGGAGATTAGCCTTAATGATCTCAAGCACAAGTACTGCGATGTACTTCGCGCTGTATCCAAGCAGCTTAATATTAATAAGCTCTCTACGGATACTGTAGTCGAAGAACTTACAGATAAACCAGTACATTACTGCAGAGATTACCAGTCCAAAAAGTGCAATCTCAAGCGTTATCTGGCCATTGAATATAATCCATATGACAAAAAACAATACGAACATTTTGACTCCTTATTGCTGTTTCTTCCTATTAAATGGGAACTAATAAATCTAAAACATTATAACTCTTATTCCATAGTTTTCAAATATATTAATTATGCAAGATAAGCCATCCCGTCATATACAAAATGGAATAAGGGACATATATATTTTCTATAGACTGCCCTTATATAATTGTATTAGAATGAATTTAACTACATTAGAATGAGAGGGACTAATAATGGAAACCATTAAGATTAAATATTTCACTGATAAAATTGAGAAGTTAACCTACATCGACGGCAAATCAGACTGGATTGACCTTCGCGCCGCTGAGGATATGGACTTCAAGGCAGGCGAGTGGAAGCTTATCCCACTTGGGGTTGCAATGCAGCTGCCAGAGGGCTATGAGGCACATATTGTTCCAAGAAGCTCAACATACAAGAACTTCGGCATCATCCAGACTAACCACCAGGGTGTTGTAGACTGCTCTTACTGTGGCGACAATGACCAGTGGTTCATGCCAGCACTTGCAATGCGTGATACACACATCTCTGTTAACGACAGAGTATGTCAATTCCGAATCATGGAGAATCAGCCTAAGATCGTATTCGACGAGGTAGAGGCATTAACTGGTAAGGACAGGGGCGGCTTCGGTTCAACTGGCAAGGCATAAGCCTGCGACATTCAAATAATACACAAAATAAATGGAGAGGCAACGCCTCTCCATTTATTATTATCTAAGTATATCTTCCCAGTTACTGACACCTATAATATTAAGTGCTTTTTGCCTGTATTCTTCTCCAACCTCATCATCTCTGTCCATGTTCTCAAACATCTCAGTTGCGAAGCCTGAGGTCTTAGAGTACATTCCGAATCCATCAACCATAAGGAAGGTTATCTCATCTATGTGGCCGTTAAGCTTGGCCGCCATGTATTCTGCACACAGCGCTGCTGCCTGTACATCAGTACCCTGTGCCCTTGTCGCTCCGATCTCACTTATGATGATATGTCTCATCTCGCCATCAGGATTAAGCATCTCCTCTGTCTGCATGAAGTCTGTAAGTACTGACAGATTCTGGAAGGTAACTACCTTATCATTCTTAACAAGGCTCTTAAAGTGATCACCTCTTGGTGCTCCGCTCATATCCCAGAACCTTGAATAGTCAAGTGGCGCCGGATATGAATGGTGTGACACACTCCAGTCTATATCTCCCTCTTCCTTACACATCTTAGCAAACATCTCAAGAAACTCTTTGGAATTAATATATGACTTGCTGCTCCATCCCACATCCCAGTACTGGTCAAGACAGATGAAGACTCTCGCATTCGCATTCTCACTCTTAATGGCATTGTAAGCCACTCTGAATATCTGGTAGTAATTCCTTACATATTCTTCCCAGCTGCTCCACGCCTCATAATTCCATGTACGTGTATTAACCTCATTACCAATAATGAAGTTCTCCAGGCTTCCCTCAATCGAATACTTCTTGAACTCGACAATATTAAGCTGGATTCCTTCAAGCGTCTGTCCATTAAGCATTAAGAACATCTTACGGACCGGATGCGAATCAGGCGAAGAAGCCATAGGCGAAGCATAATGTGTATCCTTCTGATTAGTGGTACACATGAACTGCCCTGTTGTCGCATCAAGCGAATATATGAAGTCCTCACCAACCCAGAGGTTAGTGAAGTTCTCACCCTGCACAGACTTAAACGAATTATCCTTTCTTACGCGAGTGTGCGTAGCTAAGCGTTCAGGATTAGTAACATATCTTGGTGCAGTCACCATCTTAGGCTCGCCGCCTTCCTTAACCGCGAAGCTGAACTTGTAATAGAGCTTATTGAACGAGTCATCGAACATTGGGAAGCTCGCCACAGGTCTTGTACTTACTGGCACTTCACCCACAAGCTCTGCCTCATCAAGCTCATACTGGTACGGAAGCATGGCATATACATACAGCTTTCCGTCATCACTCTTCGGCAGTCTGTTAAGCACCGCGCGAAGTCGTATGGTCTCAGCATCAGACACGACGCAGTCTATATCAGTTGTATAATCAGAATCCGGCATAGCTGCACATACGGGCATCTTAACCAACATAAGACACGCAAACAGTAGCAGTCCGCCTACTGACAATCTAGTTCTCATAATATCCCTTCAGTCCCTTAACCAAGCCTTGAGTCCCTAATTGCCTGCTTAACCTTAAGCAATACAGATGGCATAACTGACAGTTCATCCACACCCATCTTAAGTAAGTCCTGAGTGAAGGATACATCTGCCGCAAGCTCACCACATACACATACCTTACAGCCATATGCATGGCCATTATCCACAATCATCTTAAGCATCCTAAGTACCGCCTGATGATGATAATCACATATGAAATCAAGCTCTGTATTCTGACGGTCAACCGCCAGTGTATACTGCGTTAAATCATTAGTACCAATTGAGAAGAAGTCCACCTCTTTGGCTAATAAGTCTGAGATAATCGTCGCCGCAGGGGTCTCAATCATGATTCCAAGCTTACACTTGCCATAAGGCGTTCCTGCCTTATCCAACTCCGCCTGAACCTCATAGATAAGTGACTTAACCTGCCATACCTCCTCAATGGAGATAACCATCGGAAGCAGAATCGATACCGGTCCATGATTAGCTGCCCGCAAAATCGCCCGCAACTGAGTCCTGAATACATCCTTATGTCCAAGACAGTATCTTACTGCTCTCATACCCATTGCAGGATTATCTTCCCGCTTCATATCCATGTAAGGTACCTGCTTATCACCACCAATATCCAGTGTTCTGATAGTCAGCTCCCTGCCCTCGAGCATCTGAACTGCCTTAGTGAATATCTCATACTGTTTCTCCTCTGATGGAAAATCAGTAGCATCTATATATAAGAACTCCGAACGAAGAAGTCCTATTGCCTCGCAGCCGTTACTTACTGCCTGCTCAATCTCCTGAAGGCTTCCTACGTTAGCATATAAGCCTATGTGCTTGCCATCTGCAGTAACACTCGGAAGACTGCGGAGCCTGTAAAGCTCCTCCATCCTCTTCTTACGGTCCGCCTGAAGCTTCTTATACTTCTTAAGAGTCTCCTCATCAGGATCAATGATGAGGTTACCTGTAAATGAATCAAGGATTGCCATCTTGCCTGCACAGTTCATAGGATAATCAACGGCAACCATGGCAGGAATTCCCATTGATCTGGCGAGAATCGCTGCATGTGACAGTCCCGAACCTCTACGGGTGGCAAAGCCTAACACCTTGCTTCTGTCAAGCTCTATAATCTCGCTTGGCGATAATGTATCAGCAAGCAGTATGCACTCCGAATCAATGCTTACAGATATCTCAAGGCGCCCTGATAATATATCAAGAAGTCTTCTGCTTAAATCCCTGATATCCTCGCATCTGGCCTCAACATAATCATCCTTGAGGCTGCTGAAGGTCTGACAGAGGCTGTCCCTTACTGCCTTAACGGCACTCTCGGCACTGCACTGCGCAGAGGTGATCTCCGTCCTTATTGAATCCGAATATTCAGGATCCTCAAGCATTACAAGATAGGAACGAAGGAGTGAAGCAAGAGTATCATTACCAGTATCCTCAGCCTCTAGGAAGGCCTCATCAAGCTGACGCCTTGCCACGTTGCAGGCATAGTTAAAGCGCGATATCTCCGACCTGTTACCAACAGTACTGGCGATGTCACGTGATACAATCTTCCTTCTGTATAAAGTTAGTCTTCCGATGGCTATTCCGTCGGATACTCCTTTACCCTTCATAAACACCTCAAAAAATGCGCATTAGCCTAAATATTATACACTATATGCGTAGATTTAATCCATAAAATGTTATATAAATAACATATGAGTAAGATATTAGTAGCAATGAGCGGGGGCGTTGACTCCAGCGTAACAGCATACCTTCTAAAGGAAGCAGGCCATGAATGTATGGGCTGCACAATGAAGCTGTATGATGCAGATGAAATTAATAATAGTGGTGTGGAGACTGAAGAATGCGACAGCTGTGTGACCAGGACCTGCTGCTCCCTCTCTGATGTAGAGGATGCAAGAAGTGTAGCCTTCAGACTCGGAATGAAGTATCAGGTGTTCAATTATAAGGAGGCCTTTAAGCAGCATGTCATCGGGCCTTTCGTAGACAGCTATCTTAGGGCTGAGACACCCAATCCATGTATAGAATGTAACAGACATCTTAAGTTCGATAAGTTACTTGAACAGGCCAGGGTGTTAGGATTTGACGATATAGCAACAGGCCACTATGCAAGAATAGAATATGTGGATGGCAAATATAAGCTTAAGAAGGCTGTGGACCTAAGTAAGGACCAGAGCTATGTATTATATTCACTTACACAGGAGCAGTTAGCTCATATACATTTCCCACTTGGCGGGATGAGTAAGACTGAGGCAAGAGCTGTTGCCGAGGCTCAGGGCTTTATTAACGCCAGGAAGCATGACAGTCAGGATATATGCTTTGTTCCTGATGGGGATTATGCTGGAATGATTGAGAGGTACCTGGGAGATAATCTGCCGGCTCAGTGTCAGCCTGGAAGATTCGTTGATAAGGATGGCAACTTTATTGCCATGCATAAGGGAATTATTAATTATACCATCGGTCAGCGACGAGGCCTTGGTGTGCCTGCCGCTTCCCGATTGTATGTTACAAGCGTTAATCCGGATACCAATGAGGTAATCCTTGGAAGTAACGATGATCTGTTTAAATGTGATGTGAATGTTAAGGACTTCCACTGGATAGATGGTGATGATATACCATCGGATATCAGATGTAAGGCCAAGATCAGATACAGACATACTGAGCAGCCTTGTGATGTCACCTATCACGGTGACGGGCTTGCTACCATTCACTTCGATGAACCTCAGCGTGCCATAACACCCGGACAGATTGCAGTGCTCTATGACGGCGATACTGTCCTTGGCGGTGGAATTATTTCTTCCTGATACTATAGCCGAAGGAGCCAAGCTCCTCCTTGCCCATTGGATAGTAACGGCCATGATTATAGACAAGCGGATTCGCATCCTCTAAGTGGAATGCGCCCTTCTCATCCATATACTTATCATCAACATGCACTGCCACTACTTCTGCTACGAACATATCATGTGTACCAAGCTCGGTTACTGACTTAACCTTGCATTCAATAGCGACCGGGCTCTCAGCAATATATGGTACGTTAACCTTACTTCCCGGAATCTTAGTAAGCTTACACTCCTCCCACTTATCAATATCTTTACCACTTGTGACACCACAGTAGTCAGTGGCGAATACCAGATCCTCAGTAGTCAAGTTAATAATGAACTCACCAGTACTCTTAATCATCTCGTAGGAATAACGTGACTTACGAACAGATATGGATACCATTGCAGGGTCCGAGCATACAGTACCCGCCCATGCAATTGTAAGAATATTATCATTGCCATTACCATCAGAACAGCTTACCATTACCGCAGGCAATGGATAGAGCATATTCCCTGGCTTGAAATCAACCTTAGCCATAATACCTCCCATTAGATGCAGGCAAGTGCCTGCTCAAGATCAGCTATAAGATCCTTCTTATCCTCAAGTCCGCATGACATACGAACAAGTCCTGCTGGTACACCAGCCTGCTCTAACTGCTCATCTGTCATCTGACGATGTGTACTTGTTGCAGGGTTAAGACAGCATGTTCTTGCATCAGCCACATGTGTCTCGATTGCTGCAAGCTTAAGCTCCTTCATGAACTTCTCAGCAGCTTCTCTTCCACCAGCAAGCTCGAATGATACTACACCACAGCCACCGTTAGGCATGTACTTCTTAGCTGTCTCATAATATGGATCAGACTTAAGTCCCGGATAGCTGACCTTAGTTACCTTAGGATGCTGCTCTAAGAATTCTGCAACTGCCTGGCCATTCTCAACATGGCGTGGCATACGTACATGGAGCGATTCAAGACCAAGATTAAGAATGAATGCATGCTGTGGAGACTGGATACATCCAAGGTCTCTCATAAGCTGTGTTGTACACTTAGTGATGAATGCGCCTTCCTTGCCGAACTTCTCAGCATATGTAATTCCATGATATGACTCATCAGGAGTACATAAGCCCGGATACTTGTCAGCATATGCCATCCAGTCGAAGTTACCAGAATCAACAATGGCACCACCAACTGCTGCGCCGTGTCCATCCATGTACTTGGTTGTTGAATGTGTAACAATATCTGCTCCCCACTCTATAGGTCTGCAGTTAACAGGGGTTGGGAATGTATTATCAACAATAAGCGGAACGCCGTGTGCATGTGCCACCTTGGCGAACTTCTCTATATCAAGAACTGTCAATGCAGGATTGGCAATAGTCTCACCGAACATAGCTCTTGTATTATCCTTGAATGCCGCATTAAGCTCTTCCTCTGTGGCTGTAGGAGATACGAATGTAACATCCACGCCCATCTTAGCCATTGTTACCTGGATAAGATTGAATGTACCACCATAGATTGATGAAGAAGCTACTATATGGCTTCCGCTCTCACAGATATTGAAGAGTGCGAAGAAGTTAGCAGCCTGGCCTGATGATGTAAGCATTGCCGCAGTACCGCCCTCGAGCTCTGCAATCTTGGCTGCAACATAATCATTAGTAGGGTTCTGAAGTCTTGTGTAGAAGTATCCGCTTGCTTCAAGATCGAATAACTTACCCATATCCTCGCTTGTTGCATACTTGAATGTTGTAGACTGAACGATTGGAATCTGGCGTGGCTCGCCGTTACCCGGTGTATATCCGGCCTGAACGCATTTAGTATTAATTGTGTAATCCATATGATATCTCCTTAGTCTGTAAATTATCTACAATAAGTATTATAATGTTAGATGCTATGGACAACAAGGAATTAATAGAAAAACAATATGTAAAAATGACTGAGACTCCAATACTGAAGCTGTTAGTGAGTCTCGCAATACCGACGATTATCTCGATGCTTGTTACCAGCGTATACAGCATGGCCGATACGGCCTTCGTAGGCAAGCTTGGTACTTCAGCAAGTGGTGCAACCGGAGTGGTATTCGGCTTCATGTCGATACTGCAGGCCACAGGCTTCTTCTTCGGACAGGGCTGCGGAAGCATCCTATCAAGAGAACTCGGCGCTTCCAAGGTACGCGATGCCAGTGAGACCGCCTCAACCGGCTTCTTCCTAGCCTTCTTCAGTTCGATTGTGGTAGTAATACTATCCTTCCTTAATCTTGATAAGCTAATTGAGATCCTAGGCAGTACACCTACCATTGCACCATATGCCAGGACCTATATCAGCTATATATTAGTAGCTGCACCATTCATCGTCACATCGTTCACCCTCAATAATATCCTAAGGTACGAGGGTAAAGCCAAGCTTGGTGCTGTGGGTATGATGACCGGAGCAATCCTTAATATAGTAGGTGACCCGATGCTTATGTATGGCTGCAAGATGGGAATAGCAGGTGCCGGCCTTGCGACTGCAGGCTCACAGATAATCAGTTTCATCATCCTGCTTAGTATGTTCTTAAGGGGTAAGTCCCAGACCCATCTGTCGATTAAGCTCTTTACAAAAAGTATTAGCAAAATCGGTGACATTGCGGGTACCGGCCTTCCAAGCTTACTTAGGCAGAGTCTTG
>JAZLFL010000243.1:0-13756 GCA_045615825.1 Lachnospiraceae bacterium | reverse complement strand
GCTTCATAAAAGGTCATATGCTTATGTTCTTTGGCCTTGGCTAACTTATCAGGCTCGCCGTACATTCCTTCGCATATGAACAGGTCTGAGTCCTTGGCATGCTTTACAATCACATCTGTAGGTCTCGAATCCGTACAATATGTAAGCTTGAGCCCCTTCCTGTCAGGCCCAAGTACCATATCTGGAGTAAGTGTACGTCCATCAGGTGTAGTAATAATCTCACCCTTCTGCAGTCTGCTCCAGTATGGGATCTCAATTCCAGCCTCTTTAGCACGGGCAGCATCGAACTTACCTGCTCTGTCGAGCTCGAATGTGTAGCCATAGCATGTGACATTGTGGCATACCTTATATGCGCTGACTCTGAGTCCACACACCTCGAACTCTTCTTCATTCTGTGTGAGTTCCTTATACTCAATCTCAAAAGGGATATCTCTGGCTATCATTCGAAGGCCATCAACCACCCTCTGAACACCCTTAGGTCCGACAATCAAAAGTGGTTCCGTCCTCTCCGCGTTGCCCATCGTAAGTAGCATCCCCGGAAGTCCCGATATATGGTCGGCGTGGAAGTGTGTGAATAGCATCACATCAATCGGCTTAGGACTCCATCCCTTCTCCTTAAGAGCTATCTGCGTTCCTTCGCCACAGTCAACCAGTATACTCGACCCGTTATATCTCACCATCATTGAAGTGAGCCATCTATGAGGAAGTGGCATCATTCCGCCAGTTCCTAACAAACATACTTCTAACATTCTAAATATCTTTCTCTTTTTCAAGCTGCTCTCTCTCGGCCTGAGAAAGTCTTAAATATATCGGAGTGAACTCTGCAGCTGTAGTACAATTGCCTTCCTTCATATACTCAAATGCAAGGGTTGCAAGTACTGACGCACGCTGACGGTTCTGAAATGCTGGTGCGTATGTATGAGGCACCTGAAGCAATTCATCAATCTGTTCCCTAAATACAGGCACTCCGTCGCCAAGGAACACAACCTCTTTCCCCATTGAATTAAGAAGCTCAATAATCTCCTTAATATCCACTGCGCACTGACTGGTAAGAACATTCATCTTATATCCATCTTCTGTGCGCATAAAGCTGTAAATACCTGTGTAGGTCTGATTACGTCTGGCATCCATTATCGGACATACCAGAGAGTCTGTCCCATACAGGTTATATGCCAGTGCATCCACTGTAGGAATTGCCACTACAGGCTTACTAAGTGCCTGCGCAAGTCCCTTAACAGTTGCTGAACCAATACGGAGACCTGTGAAAGAACCAGGTCCAGCTGCTACAGCTATGGCATCGATAGAGGACAGGTCCAGTTCGAGCATTTTTACAATCTCATCCACCATTGGCAAAAGTGTCTGCGAATGAGTCTTCTTAAAGTTCACATTATACTCAGCTATCACAATGTCATCCGAAACAATCGCTACGGATGCAACCATTCCTGAGCTGTCTATTGCAAGAATATTCATATCTTTACTGCTTAATCTTCACCTTACCAGGTGGCATATGTGTTGAAATCATCTCAATAATATCGTACTTCTTCTCGCCAAGATCCACCTTGGGGAATACCCATGCAGAAGTCTTACTGGTATATAGAAGAAGGCTCTGATTAGTCGATACAGCCTTCATCATCTGCTCCCAGGACACGCTAATCTCCTGATCACCCTGTGATACTGTAACTCCCTCATCATCCATAACGTAATGAAGCGGATTACGAAACATTGGATTAAGCTTAACCTGCTTACGCGAGTTAAGATACAAAGCTATCGGGCTGTATAAAATAACCACAAGTCCGGCGAACAAAAAGGCTGGCTGATGGTTAGATGCGAATATAATAATAAGCATTGCTCCAAAGGCAGTTCCGACAATTCCTGCTGAGCCTGTATATGTGTGATGCATATTGTAATCGTATAATGCAGATACTGTCATATGCACATCGAATTCATGCCTCATAATACTCTCCTAATACAACATATTGTGTCTAGTGGACATACTAAGGCACAATATTACACACTAATCTAATTTATTATTATAATCGAAAACGGGAGCACTATCAACTAAAAAAGCCCACAGATAAGGTCACAAAAAGCCCGCAGACGAATCTGCGGGCTTACTAACAATCTAATTCATTTAACTGCTTAAGTATTACTTAAGAATTCTGCTAAGTGGCTTATAGATAAGAAGTGTAATGACACTGTCAATAAGTCCCTTTAACAGGTTAAGTGGTGCTACTGAGAATATAACAAGTGTGCCGACACTTGTAATGGCTGGGTTAATTGCTGTACCCATTCCGATAATTGCCTCAAGTGGCATACCATAGAGCTTAGCGAATGCAGGTAACAGATACACTGCATTGAAAACAGGTCCGATGATTGTGATTACTAATGTTCCAACTACACAGGAAATAAGAGCCATTTTCTTGTTCTTCTTAAATCTGTAAATAACTGCAGCTGGAAGGACTAAACCACAACCTATAACAAAGTTAGCTAATTCACCAACAAATGCTGTACTTGTTCCCTTAACTAATGTCTTAAGAACAATCTTAACGAATTCAACCATAACACCTGCAACAGGACCATATGCGAAGCCAGCAATCAAAGCAGGAAGCTCTGATAAATCAATCTTATAGAATGATGGGGCAAATGGAACTGGGATCTCGAAAAGCATTAAGATAGTAGCAACTGCAGATAACATACCAACAGTAACTATGATCTTGGTAGACAGAATTCGACCAGTATCTTCACTCTTTTTCTTTGCTAACTTTTCAAAAATGTAAGCTACAAGGAATATGGCAAGAACTATGCCAAGGAACTCGAGAACGAATACCACGTTCTCTGCAACAGCGGTTAATAGATCATTATTCATTTGAATCCTCCTCTTTCATCCAGACTGTACTGTCGGTTATGGAATCGCACCATATCAACCGTATTAACGGCTCGTAGACTAGAGAGAACCACTCTCATTACTACCGGTCGGGAATTGCACCCTGCCCTGAGTTATTAATTACCAAAAAAGAGTATACCTCATGGCATACTCTTTTTCAATACTTTATCACGTTAAATTGCAACGATTTATTTGAGCTTCATGGTAAGTGCAATTCTCTTCTTGGGAACATCCACACTTATTACCTCAACCTCAACAATATCTCCAATGCTCACTGCGTCAAGCGGATGCTTAATGAATCTGTCGCAGATCTGCGATATATGCACAAGACCATCCTGATGCACTCCTATATCAACAAAAGCACCGAAATCTATTACATTACGGACTGTTCCCTTAAGTCTCATTCCAGGTCTTAGATCTTCCATATTCATAACATCGGACTTAAGTATTGGCTTAGGCATATCCTCTCTTGGATCACGGCCTGGCTTCTCAATCTCTTTCATGATATCGATAAGAGTAATCTCACCTATTCCAAGCTCGTTTGACAGCTTCTTAGTATCCTTAACTATCTTAAGTAATGCCGGATTCAGCTTAACATCTTCCAGTGACAGATTAAGTCCCTTAAGCATCTTAAGTGTGGCATCATAGCTCTCCGGATGAACACCCGTATTATCAAGCATATTACTGCCGCCAGGTATACGAAGGAAGCCCGCGCACTGCTCATATGCCTTAGGTCCCAGCTTATCCACCTTAAGAAGGTCGGCTCTTGTTATAAAGCGGCCATTCTTCTCTCTGTAAGCAACTATATTCCTGGCAATGGTCTTGCTGACACCGGATACATATTCAAGCAATGATGCTGAGGCTGTGTTAAGGTCAACTCCAACCTTATTAACTGCATCCTCTACCACACCCTGAAGCGACTCACCAAGCTTCTTCTGATTCATATCATGCTGATACTGGCCTACACCAATTGACTTAGGGTCTATCTTAACAAGCTCAGCCAGTGGATCCTGAAGTCTTCTGGCAATGGATGCAGCACTTCTCTGTCCAACATCGAACTGTGGGAACTCTTCAGATGCAAGTTTACTTGCAGAATATACAGACGCACCCGCCTCATTAACTATTACATACTGGAGTGGTGTGTCCACTTCCTTTATAAGTTCTACAATAACCTGCTCCGACTCTCTTGATGCTGTTCCATTACCGACTGATATTAATGTGATACCGTACTTTTTAATCAGCTTCTTAAGCTCGGCCTTACTCTCATCCACCTTGTTCTGTGGCGCTGTAGGGAAGATTACCTTAGTATCAAGCACCTTTCCCGTGGCATCAACCACAGCTAACTTACAGCCCGTTCTAAATGCAGGATCCCAGCCAAGTACGGTATGTCCCGATACTGGTGGTTGCAGCAGGAGCTGGGTTAAGTTCTTGCCAAATACGGATATGGCACCATCCTCTGCCTTCTCTGTAAGTTCATTACGTATATCCCTCTCGATAGAAGGTGCAATTAATCTGTCATATGCATCTTCAATTGCTTCTGTTAGAAGCTCTGAAGTATATGGGTTATCCTTAACAATAATCTGACGCTTTAAATAGTCAAGAATCTTCTCCACAGGAGCTTCAATCTTAACATTTAATATCTTCTCCTTCTCACCCCTGTTAAGCGCAAGCACACGGTGGCCTGCTGCCTTACTAACAGGCTCAGAATACTCATAATACATCTCGTATACGGATTCTAAACTCTTATCCTTGGTAGAACTTAATATCTGGCCCTCTCTGTACGTCAGACTCCTTATCTCAGTCCTGTAATCCGCATCATCTGATACTGACTCAGCAATAATGTCTTTGGCTCCTGCTATGGCTTCCTTAACATCATTAACGCCCTTATCAGCGTCAACATACTTAGCTGCTTCATCAGAGACAGGACTCTTGGCATTCTGAAGTCTTATATATAAAGCTAATGGCTCCAATCCCTTCTCCTTAGCCACTGATGCTCTTGTCTTCTTCTTAGGCTTATATGGACGGTAAAGGTCCTCAACGGCAACAAGTGTTACAGCTGCTGCAATCTTATCCTTAAGCTCCTCTGTAAGCATTCCCTGCTCTTCGATAGTCTTAAGAACTGCCTCCTTACGTTCCTCAAGTGAACGAAGATATGTTAATCTCTCGCCAAGAGTACGCAGTTGCTCATCATTAAGAGCACCTGTTGCCTCCTTACGATATCTTGCGATAAAAGGGATTGTATTGCCTTCATCGATAAGCTTAACCGCTGCTTCGACCTGCGCCTTACGAACGCCAAGCTCGTTAGTAATCTGAACTATAATATCCATTCTATTCTCCATTCTTCAAAAAACGGATATGGAGTTAACTCCATATCCGCCTAATCTTCGACAACCATATCTATGTTACCACCAAGAACCACCGGAACTGCTTCATCAACTGATACAGGCTCTTCTTCCCTGCCTGCTGGCTCCTTGATGATATCTAAATAAAATTCTGTAAGTGCCATCTTGGTATATGGATATACAAAAAGCATTCCAATTCCCATACTGGCTACGGCAAGTATGTAATATGGTATAAAACTCAGATACAGCTTTACAAATGTACCCCTATGCCCCTTCATAATCTCTTTGGAGAAGGTAAGGAGTTCCTTAACTGTATACTGCGGGAAATCAAGCAACAGGTAGAATCCCTGTGACAGATTAATGGCAACCATAATCATTATTACCGCACCCACAAGTTCTATAAGCGCTCCTGCAATAACAAACACAATATTATTGATATCGATGCTCATCACTGCAATTCCGATGCCCATTGGAATGGACCATACGATGACTTTAAAAAAAATCATAAGCTCCATCATAATGGCCTTATCCGGATGCACCTTAAAATAACTGAATATATCTGATACCTTGGCATTATTGCCGCACGCAAAATTAAGATATATTGTGAGCTCACCAACTAAAAATACCACCATGATAAGCTCAATTATTATACTTACAATTCCGAATACAGCTGTGCCAAATAAACTGGTTGTATCCACTGCATTTCTTACTATCAGACCAACAACAAAAACTATTATCTGCACAAGCACGAATGCCGCTGATGCTGTATTGTATTTACCGAGCATCTTACCCCTTGCTAAGGACTTAATCTCGGAAGCACTCATATATGTCATCTCTTAACCCTTAGCATCAAAGTTCATACCTGAAAGCAATCCCTTATCCGCATTCTTCATATTCTGAACGTATGGATTCTTCTCGTCACCATACTTAATCTTAGTTGTCGTTGTACCACCTGATACATAAGTACGTCCACATTCAGGACAAACGGCAGTATGAATTGCCACACTGGCCTGCAGTACCTTACCGCCATTCTTAGCCGCCTTATTATATGCATTAGAAACATGCTCACCCTCATGAGCTCTTACGGCAGCACCAGCAGCATTAGGTGATATATGTGCTGCAGACTTGAAGGAAACCATCTCATCAGAACCATCCTGATACTTACGTTCCTTACAGGTCTTACACTCAGCAGGAGAGGACTTCTTACCAGGCATTACCTTATCGGATTCGCCAGGATTAACCACTGCCTTGGCAGTACCGTCAGCACTCGTAGCTCTGCCCGTTCCAATAGACATTCCACCAGCAGCTGCAGCACCAGCTCCAGCATTCATACCCGCACTGTTCATATAATTGTATCCACTAAAAGGATCCCATCCTACAGGTATCATAGTCCCTCCTTCCTGTTAGATTATATATACTAACTAATTACTTCAGATTAAACTGTCCTGGCAGATTATGATACTCAAGATCAAGACTTCCGTCCATCGCATCCTCTACCATCGCATCAAATGTCTGTCCATACATCTCTGCACACATACTGTTAATCTGCTGCTTATATTCTCCATCTGAGAAAAGAATTGCAACTGCACCACCAACAAGCGCTATATTAACAACAAGCGCTACTATTCCAGCTGTAAGTCCCGTACGTGCCTTATCTGGAAGACGCGCACTCTTACCTCTTGACAGAAGTGCAAGAATTATTGCTACTGAGCCTAACATAATAGCCGGATATATCATCAGTGTAACAATTGATATTACTGATATTATACCACAAATCTTAGACGCCTTAGCCATTCCGTTGCTCTCAGCTTCTGGCGAGATCATTCTTCTCTCATATCTAGCTTCATCGTTATATGATGAATTATTAAAATCGTCCATATCAAGTCTCCTGGGCCTAGTTCGTATCCTCTGGTCGATTATTAATCCACTTAAGATAGCCATTAATGAAAGAATCAATTGCTCCATCCATTACGGCATCCACGTTACCACTCTCTACACCAGTACGAAGATCCTTAACAAGCTTGTAAGGCTGGAATACATATGATCTGATCTGGTTACCCCAGCCAATCTCTGTTACCTCACCTCTGATATCATCAAGCTTCTCTTTATTCTCTTCCATCTTCATCATATAGAGCTTGGCTTTGAGCATCTGCATAGCCTTCTCTTTATTCTGATGCTGGCTTCGTTCGTTCTGGCACTGTACTACTACGCCTGTTGGAAGATGTGTGATTCTTATCGCAGAAGAGGTCTTATTAATATGCTGTCCACCGGCACCTGAACTTCGATAAGTATCAATTCTTAAATCATCATCATTAATCTCAACATCAAGATCATCCTCTATCTCTGGCATTACATCCAGAGAAACAAAGGAAGTCTGTCTCTTACCCTGCGCATTGAAGGGTGATATACGCACTAATCTGTGTACACCCTTCTCAGACTTAAGATAACCGTATGCATTCTCACCATTGACCTGGAAAGTCACCGACTTAATTCCAGCTTCGTCACCATCAAGATAATCTAATACTTCAAGGCTGTAGCCCTTCTTCTCTGCCCACCTGGTATACATACGGTAGAGCATCTGAGACCAGTCACAGCTCTCAGTTCCGCCAGCTCCGGCATTAAGCTTAAGAATAGCATTATTCCTGTCAAATTCACCTGACAGTAGTGTCGATATCCTGATTGTCTCTAAAGAATCGATAAAACTGTCAAGCTCTTCCCTTATCTCAGGTATAAGGCTTTCGTCTGCCTCTTCATATCCCATCTCAATAAGTGTCTCGATGTCTTCATACTGAGTTTCAAGACCAAGAATTGTATTGACAGTATCCTCCATGACCTTTAAATCCTTCATCTTCTGCGAAGATACTTCCGGATCATCCCAGAATCCTGGAGCTTCCATCTCTCTTTTATATTCTTCTATTCTGGCTAACTTCGCTTCAAGTCCTAAAGATGCCTTAACCTCTGCTAAGGGCTGCTTGAACCCAGCCAGCTCAACTTTCATCTGATCTAATTCAACCATAATTACTTCTTATTCATGCAGCACTGCTTGTATTTCTTGCCGCTTCCACATGGACATGGATCATTAGGATATATCTTAACAGCTTCCCTCTTAACAGGCTTCTTGGCAAGGGATTCATCCTTGTTAGTACCTGTTACCTTGGCAACCTGCTCTCTCTCAACCTTCTCCTCCACACGTACATGTGATAAGAGCTTGACAGTATCCTCGCGAATGGAATCCGTCATCGCATCGAACATCTCATATCCATTCATCTTATACTCAATAAGAGGATCTCTCTGACCATATGCCTGAAGGCCAATACCCTGACGTAACTGATCCATATCATCGATATGATCCATCCACTTACGGTCAATTGTCTTAAGGAGAATAACTCTCTCAAGCTCTCTTATCATCTCTGCCTGAGGGAACTCAGCTTCCTTGCTCTCATAGAACTTAACTGCCTCTTCCTTAAGCTGCTGCTTAAGACCACCCTTATTCTTATTAACTACTCTGTCAAGTGTAACAGGTGCAAGAGGAATGATTGGTAAAAGCTCCATATTAAGCTCTCTGAGTGGCCATTCTTCTGGCTTAACATCCTCTCCGATGTTATTGTCTACAACATCTTCTACAATATCTGTGAACATCTTATAGATAACATCACGCATGCTCTCGCCATCAAGAACTCTTCTACGCTCAGCATAGATAATCTCTCTCTGCTCGTTGTTAACCTGATCATATTCAAGAAGATTCTTTCTAATACCAAAGTTATTGGTCTCAATCTTCTTCTGTGCATTCTCAATTGAGTTAGTAAGCATCTTATGCTCGATTTCCTGATTCTCAGGAATACCAAGTGTATTGAACATACTAATAAGACGCTCCGAACCAAAGAGTCTCATCAGGTCATCTTCAAGGGAAATATAGAACTTAGACTCACCTGGGTCTCCCTGTCTACCTGATCTACCTCTTAACTGGTTATCAATACGTCTACTCTCGTGACGTTCAGTACCAATAATCTTAAGACCACCTGCTGCCTTAGCCTCATCATCAAGCTTAATATCAGTACCACGACCAGCCATGTTAGTTGCGATTGTAACCTTACCTGCAATACCCGCCTCAGCTACGATCTCAGCCTCCATCTCATGGAACTTGGCATTAAGTACCTTATGCTCGATTCCTTCCTTACGAAGGAGTCGGCTTAATTCTTCACTGGCTTCAATTGTAATAGTACCAACCAGTACAGGCTGTCCCTTAGCATGTGCCTCCTTAACAGACTGCACAATCGCATAAAGTTTCTCCTTACGGGTCTTATATACAGCATCCTGAAGGTCGATACGTGCTACAGGTCTGTTAGTAGGAATCTCGATAACATCCATTCCATAGATATCTCTGAACTCCTTCTCCTCTGTAAGAGCAGTACCTGTCATACCGGACTTCTTCTCGAACTTGTTGAAGAAATTCTGGAATGTAATTGTAGCAAGAGTCTTACTCTCTCTCTTAACCTTAACATGTTCCTTGGCCTCAATAGCCTGGTGAAGACCATCTGAATATCTTCTACCTGGCATAATACGTCCAGTGAACTCATCAACTATGAGAACCTGATCATCCTTAACTACATAATCCTGATCTCTGAACATAAGATTATGTGCACGTAATGCAAGGATTATATTATGCTGAATCTCAATGTTCTCAGGATCAGCAAGGTTCTCTATATGGAAGAACTGCTCAACCTTACTAACACCCTGTTCTGTAAGGTTAACGTTCTTATCCTTCTCATTAACAATGAAGTCACCTGTCTCTTCTCTCTCGACACCCATAATGGCATCCATCTTAGACAGATCCTCCATATCCGCACCACGCTGCATCTGACGTGCTAACAGGTCACATGCCTCGTAAAGCTTGGTAGACTTACCACTCTGGCCAGAAATAATAAGTGGTGTACGCGCCTCATCGATTAATACAGAGTCAACCTCATCGATAATGGCGTATCCAAGATTACGCAGAACCAACTGCTCCTTGTAGATAACCATGTTATCTCTTAAGTAATCGAAACCGAGCTCATTATTAGTAACGTATGTGATATCACATCTGTATGCCTTCTTACGCTCGTCAGCATTCATACTGTTAAGTACAACGCCTACACTGAGTCCTAAGAACTGATGAACCTGTCCCATCCACTCAGCATCACGATTAGCAAGATAATCATTAACTGTTACGATATATACACCATTGCCAGCAAGTGCATTAAGATATGCCGGACAGGTCGATACAAGTGTCTTACCTTCACCAGTACGCATCTCTGCGATTCTACCCTGATGGAGAATAATACCACCAATAAGCTGAACTCTGTAATGCTCCATATTAAGCACTCTCTTAGCAGCTTCTCTTACTACTGCAAATGCTTCTGGAAGCAAATCGTCCAGTGTCTCTCCCTCTGCCAGTCTGTTCCTAAATTCCTTAGTCTTGGCCTTAAGATCTTCATCCGAAAGCTGTCCCATAGCGTCACGTAAGCTTTCAATCTTATCAACGATTGGATATATTCTCTTAAGTTCTCTCTCGCTATGAGTACCAAAAACCTTGTCTACAATCTTACTCATTAAGTAATCTACCTCTTTAATATATTAAGGGGCCAGGGTCTGACCCCTTTCTTAGCTAATAATTAATAAACCTTAGCTTCCTCTTCCTTGTTCATAACTCTGAGACCGCCCTGAACAAGTGCAAGTAACTCATCCTCACCAGGATATACTGTGAATGGAGCAATCCACTCTGCAGCTTCCTTAAGACCAGCTACAACTCCCTTATCATATGCGATACCGCCAGTAACGACAATCTGATCAACTTTGCCCTTAAGAACACAAGCCATAGAGCCCATATCCTTAGTTACCTGCATAATGAATGCATCTCTGATCTCCTTAGCCTTCTCATCGCCGTCGTTAACCATCTTCTCAACATCTCTCATGTCGTTAGTACCAAGGTATGCGTTGAAACCACCGTTACCAACGAACTTCTTGTATACTTCCTTCTCTGTATACTGACCTGAGAAGCACATCTTAATAAGAGCACCACTTGGAGCGCCACCAGCTCTCTCTGGAGAGAATGCGCCATCACCATCAAGTGCGTTAAATACATCAATAACCTTACCCTGGCAGTGTGCACCAACTGATACACCACCACCCATATGAACAACGATTAAGTTAAGGTCCTCGTACTTCTTACCAGCTTCCTTAGCATATCTCTTAGCTACAGCCTTCTGGTTAAGTGCATGGAATACAGATGTACGTGGGAGCTCTGGAACACCTGAGTATCTTGCGATATCACAAAGCTCATCAACTACTACTGGGTCAACGATAAAGCTTGGAACACCAATCTCATCACCAATCTCACGAGCAAGGATACCACCAAGGTTAGATGCATGCTGTCCCTGCTTACCAATCTTAAGATCCTCTAAAAGATCATCTGTAACTGCGTATGTACCACCTGGGATTGGCTTAAGCATACCGCCACGGCCAACTACCATACCAAGTGACTTAATATCGAAATCCTTGCTCTTTAAAAGGTTAACAATGATATCCTTTCTAAAGTCCTTCTGGTCAACGATTGATGCATACTGGGCAATCTCCTCTGTTGAATGACGAAGTGTCTCCTCGAAAAGTAATGTCTCATCTTCAAATACACCAATCTTTGTTGATGTAGAACCTGGATTAATAATTAAACTCTTAATGCTCATATTTCCCTCCAATTTACTTGTTCATCTGATCTGCAACTACTGCTGCAAGAGCGATTGAATTAACCTTAACTTCACATGTATCAGAACGTGATGTAAGAATAACTGGTGCCTTAGTACCTGTAAGGATGTTACCGTTGTTACATGGAACCATGTGTACGATTGACTTGTAAACAAGGTTACCTGCATGAATGTCTGGGAATACTAAGATATCAGCGTCTCCTGCTACCTTTCTGTCAAGTGCTCCCTTCTCCTCAGCTGCTTCCTTGTAAAGTGCGATATCCATTGAAAGTGGTCCATCAACAATGCATCCTGCGATCTCGCCAGCATCATTCATCTTAGAAAGCTCTGCGCCCTCAACTGTTACAGGCATCTTCTCATTAACTGTCTCAACTGCTGCAAGGCATGCTACCTTAGGCATATCAACGCCACAGGCATTAGCAACTTCTACAGTGTAATCAATCATGCACTTCTTATCTTCGAGTGTAGGATATGGGATGAATGCAACGTCTGTTAAGAATAATAATCTGTCGATACCTGGAATCTCGAATACACATACATGTGAAAGTGGCTTACCAGTTCTAAGTCCAACCTCTTTGTTAAGTACGCTCTTTAAGAATGCACCTGTAGGAAGAAGACCCTTCATATACATATCAGCTTCACCATCATGAACGAACTTAACAGCCTTAAGTGATGCCTCAACAACATCCTTCTCATCTACAACCTTGTAATCTGACATATTCATGCCAAGCTCTGCACCGATTGCATTAATCTGCTCTGCATCACCTACTAAAATCGAGTTCGCAATACCTCTTTCCTTAGCCATCTTAACAGCTTCAAGTACTGCCTTGTCCTGTGCTACTGCAACTGCGAGTGTCTTAGTCTCAATCTCGCCAACTCTTGCTAATAATTCGTCAAATGTCTTTGCCATTTTCCCTCTCCTTACATATAAGCTTATCGCCTTTATTTTTTTATCTGCCCGTGGGCATAGTTATACTAATATCATTAACGATAGTTAACCTTATATATAATACCACCTACAGCTATATTATTCAATTGCAAGGGACATTTTCCATAGGGTATAATTGTAGATAAATCAAAGCTTATAAGACTTGGAGACACTAAATGATTACATTAAATGATTACTTATATGATGGCGATACCGTCATCAAAATATTGCACAGATATTCTGCTGACCTGATGGAGGATGGCAAGAAGAACCTTAATCAGGTTGATATGACACACGCCAACTTCCTAAGCCAGATTATATCACTGCTTGAGCATAATGATTTCTTAACCTCACAGTCGGAGCGAATCAGATCTTTCTATACGTTTATGGCTAATGAATATCCATTCCTTGCATTCACCTTCAAGGGACGTATCAAGTCGCTTATCCGTACTGAGGAAAAGTTCAACGGATATATCGTTAATTACATCTATGATTACTATATCAAAAATGGTGTATATCCTACTGTTCCACAGATTAAGGACAGAATAAGCCAGTTCAGGGATCTGATTGCTTACAGAATTGTTATATCCATCCCACGCTGCCACTTAAATAGTGAAGCTGAGCGCCGTGAGACTGAAATTAAGTACTTATACGAGATTGCAAATAAGCTCCCAATGTTCCTTGAGGAGAATGGATTCTCACCTGAGATATCGGGCCTTAAGGGCGTTAAGTATTCAGATAAGCTTAATCCAGAGGTACAGCCCTACTTCAGGGATTATATTGAGAACAGGAAGGAATTAGGCTACGAGTCACTGCATATTACAGTATTCGATAATCAGTCAAGATGCCATACAGAACTCCAGTT
>JAZLFL010000242.1:0-13080 GCA_045615825.1 Lachnospiraceae bacterium | reverse complement strand
GCTTCTCTCTTAGGATCGATGGTAAGCTTGCCGTCTACAATCCAACCCTGATCAGAGCTGTTCTCAACTGCGTGCCATACATCACCATCACCAGAAACGATTGCATAACCCTTAGCCTTAAGAGCCTTAGCTGCCTCGAAGAACTTGTCCCAAGAACCTGAACCAGCACCGATGATCTCAGCGATCTGATCTGGCTCATCTGTTCCGAATACGTCCTTAGCGATTGAACGACGATAGATGTATACACCACCTGTAGCCTGGTAACCAAGAGCTACGAGCTTACCATCTGAAGGTCTTGTTCCGATATCAACTGTGTAAGGAGCGATCTGAGAAGCCTCAAGCTCAGCTGCTACGTCGATACCAAGATCTTCGTAAGCTGCTGCGTACTCGCAAGCATCACCCTGTGTATACTTAAGTACGAAAGCTGCCTCTGCTGCGTAGATATCTGGAGCGTCAGCGCCGCCACCTGCAAGTGCCTGATCAAGAGCTGGCTGATAAGCACCATCTGTTGTAGCGATGATTGTTGTGTTTACTGTGTAACCAAAGTCAGGATTTGCCTCAAGGAACTTGTCTACCATTCCTGGAATCTCATCTGTGAATGACCAAAGGTTGATCACATTGTCGCCCTCAGCTGCTGCTGGAGCTGCTTCTTCTGCTGCAGGAGCCTCTGCCTCTGCTGCCTCCTCAGTTGCTGCTGGTGCTGCTGCTGGAGCCTCTGCTGCTGGAGCTGAACCACAACCAGCGAGGATTCCCATTACCATTGCAGAACTAAGAACGATTGATAAAATCTTCTTAAAATTCATTTCTTTTTCCTCCCAAAGAAAAATTATAAAGTTACATGTCCAATTGTAAGTCCTATAGGCACATGATTATATCAAATTCTTGCCTTATTATTAACAATTATTGCTATTTTCCCCTAAACTTTGCGAAATTTCATTTTTGATTTTTGTGGAAATCTTCCTCTTTTTGTGATATTTTGATTAATAAATAGTGCATTTTATCAGCAAAATGCTACAAAAAGTGCACTTTTTCGCTAGTAAACGCGTCTCAGGACTAATTTACGAATTATAATTATTGCTTTATTCAAGGAGTTACGTAATTTATGGGCAGAAATCTTGATGGAATAAAAGAAACAATTGATTTCGATGAGCTTCAGGGCATACTAGTATATGACAATGTGCAGGAGGATGACTATTCTACTCACTGGCACTCTTCATTAGAGATAATAATGGTAAAGGAAAGTACATACGGTGTAACAGTGAGTGATACTGAATATGTACTTAATCCAGGCGATATAATGCTAATTGCTCCTGGTGCACTTCATGAGATTAAGTCAACCCACGGAAGGCGTACTATTGTATTAGTAGATCTCTCTTCCCTTAATATATTAAGCAAGGCCATCAGCCCTATTCTGTCATTCATTCATCCTGCCTTACTTATTAATAGGGATGTTAATCCAAGTGTACACACACGCTGTACCAATATTATTAACTCAGTTCAGGATTTTTACTTCGGAGACGAATTCTTCAAGGAAGTGGATATATATGCTCTTCTTCTGCAGCTTATTACTATAGTAGGGAAATCGCTCGCAGTTAATACCACCAAGATGGATGAGACTTATCAGAACAAGCCACAGGCTTATGTTGATAAGTTCGTCAGAATATGTGAATACATAGATACTCATTATTCGGAAGACCTGTCATTAGAGAAGATGGCTGAGCTTGCCGGCTTCTCTAAGTATCATTTCGAGCGACTCTTCAAGAACTTCACGGGCATTACCTTCTATAAATATCTGAACAGAGTTCGTATTGCCCAGTCCAGAGCACTCATTACCAATCCAAGTCTTACTATGACTGAGATTGCACTTAAGTCGGGCTTTAACTCAAGTTCAACCTTCATCAGAATGTTCAAGCAGATTAATGGCTGCACTCCAACGGAGTTCAAGCGCAATTACAAACCTAATATGTCTGGCTCAGATTCGGAGAATCAAACATCTCTCTAGCCACAGCAATTACGTCGTCCATGGTCTCCATCTCGTTGACCTTGCCACGTAATCTCGCACCCCCCGGGATACCTGCGCTGTACCACCCGATATGCTTGCGCATCTCCCTGACTCCTGTATACTCTCCCTTATACTGAAGTTGCAGGTCTGCATGTCTTATTATTGTCTGGAGGCGTTCCTCACAGGAAGGCTTATCCAGTTCATTACCCGTATCCAGAAAATGAATAATCTCTCTAAAGAGGAATGGATTGCCTCTTACAGCACGCCCAATGGCTACACCATCACATCCGGTGTGATTAATTAAGTCGCGGGCAGTTTTACCATCTGTTACATCCCCATTACCAATTACAGGAATACTAACGGCGTTCTTAACGTCTGCGATGATGTCCCAGTCCGCCTTACCGGCATAGTACTGCTCTCTTGTACGTCCGTGGACTGTAATTGCAGCAGCTCCCGACTCCTCAGCTATACGTGCAATCTCCACAGCGTTAACATGCTCA
Organism: Lachnospiraceae bacterium; assembly: GCA_045615825.1. Lineage (GTDB taxonomy): Bacteria > Bacillota > Clostridia > Lachnospirales > Lachnospiraceae > Colinaster. The sequence continues at coordinate 10,578 of JAZLFL010000242.1, read as the reverse complement.
TCGTCAAAGCCCTTCCTGATCTTAACCGTGACAGGCTTGCTGATGGCCTTGGATACAGCTTCAACAATCCGGCCCACGAGCACACCATCCTTCATGAGCGCAGAGCCTTCGCCGTTATTAACAACCTTAGGTACCGGGCAGCCCATATTAATATCCAGGATTGCAAATGGTCTGTCCTCAATTCTCTTGGCCATCTCACTTAGAATCTTAGGATCTGAGCCGAATAACTGCAGGGACGACGGCATCTCATCCGGATGAATCTCCATAAGCGCGTCGGTATTCTTATTGTTATACATAATCGCCTTGGCACTTACCATCTCCATGCACTGCAGCGCTGAACCCTGTTCACGGCATAATATACGAAATGGCAGGTCTGTTACTCCTGCCATTGGTGCCAGTATTATATTATTGTCAAGCGTTACATCCCCAATATGGAGTGTATGCAGTAACTCACTCATGCTAATCTTACTCCTCGCCATACTCCTCTAACAGCTTGGCTGGATCCTCGTGAAGATAGATCACCCTGTAATACAGAGACAGGCTTGTAAGCATCTCCTGCTTGGTATCCCTGATCTTGCGAACAAGCAGTCCCGCTCCAATCTCATCATAGAGATAGTCCTCGTCTGCTGCCTGTGTGCCGAATACAAGCTCACCTTCTTCATCAAATCCTATTGTGAAAATCCCTCCGACTTCCTCTGTGAATAATACACAGATTACATGAAGCTCGTCCTGGATGGACTGCGGAATCTTATCAAAGTCTTTATTAAAATAATACTTCTGCTCATAGGCGTTAGCGCCACAGAGCACTGTCTTACACATATCCATATATACCTCTGACCGATACCTCACCCGCATACACGTGGTGAATCATACCATCATTAGTCTCCACAAGTAACTGACCGAGTTCATCGATGCCACGGGCAACACCTGTTATATTCTCCGAAGGGTCAAGCACCCTTACCTCTCTGTCTATATTAACTAACAGCGCTTCGTATTCATCCTTAAGTAATGACATATCACCTGTTGTTAAGAACTTCTTATAGTACTTCTCAAGCGCTTCCGCAAAAGCTGATACGACTAAGCTCCTGTCAATCTCCTTACCTGTCTCAATGCGCAGTGATGTGGCAACACTTTTAATCTCATCAGGGAACGAATGCTGATTCACATTAATCCCCACCCCGAGTATAAGAGACTTCTTACCACCTGTTATATCAAGCTCTGTTAAGATGCCGCATATCTTGTGACCGGCAACTGTAATAATATCATTAGGCCACTTAATCTTAGTATCAAGACCACATACCTTCTTAACAGCATCACTTACAGCAAGTGCTGCAATAAGCGTAATGATAGGAATGCTGTTATCATCAACCTTAGGCTGTAATAATATCGACATTGCAATGCTGGTACCTGCGGGACTGCTCCAGGTATGTCCTGATCTGCCTCTCCCGGCATTCTGGCTGTCAGCTATAATTATGGTACCTTCAGTTGGTACATTCGAGCTATCAGCTAACATCCTTCTTAGAAGACTGTTAGTCGAATCAATCTCTTCAAGCCAGGTATACTGCTTCCCTATGAATTCAGTATTACAGCTAAGCTCTGCCATAATTAGAACGCGCCCATTGTAGCAGCCATAATAGCCTTAATAGTATGCATACGGTTCTCAGCCTCATCAAATACTACAGACTGTGTAGACTCGAATACCTCATCTGTAACCTCAAGCTCTGTGAATCCGAACTGCTCACCCTTCTCTCTTCCAATCTCTGTCTTAAGATCATGGAAGGCTGGAAGGCAGTGCATGAAGATGGCATCCGAACCTGCTCTGTCCATAACAGCCTTATTAACCTGATATGGAGAGAGGTCTTCAATTCTCTCAGCCCATGCTTCGTCAGGCTCGCCCATTGATACCCATACGTCTGTATATACTACATCCTGATTAGTTGTACCTGCTATTACATCCTCTGTTAATGTGATGCTTCCACCAGTTGTGGCTGCAATCTCTTCACATGTCTTAACAAGCTCCGGATCAGGGAAATAAGACTTGCTTGAGCAAAGTGTTAAATGCATACCCATCTTGGCACATGTTACCATCCATGAATTAGCCATGTTATAACGTGCATCACCCATATATACCACCTTAACGCCCTTAATACGTCCAAGGTGCTCCTTAATAGTAAGAAGATCCGCAATCATCTGTGTTGGGTGGAACTCATTAGTAAGTCCGTTCCATACAGGAACGCCTGCATACTTGGCAAGCTCCTCCACGATCTCCTGACCATATCCTCTATACTCAATACCGTCGAACATTCTGCCAAGTACTCTTGCAGTATCAGCGATGCTCTCCTTCTTACCAATCTGTGAACTCTTAGGATCAAGATATGTTGTACCCATACCAAGGTCATGGGCTGCAACCTCGAAGGAACATCTTGTACGTGTACTTGTCTTCTCGAATATAAGAGCTACATTCTTGCCACGTAATCTGTCTACAAGCTCACCCTTTTTCTTCTTATCCTTGAGATCTGCTGCGAGATCAACTAAATACTGTATCTCTTCTGGAGTGTAATCCAAAAGCTTCAAAAAATTCCTTCCCTTAAGATCCATTGTTTCTTCCTTCCCACAAAATTACCAGAATACATGTGCTCCGATAATGATTCCGTCCTGACGGCCTGTATATCTTCTGAAATGAGTAGCAGTACCAATATTGGTCTTACCTGCTATTGCTTCCTTCGCTGCCTGAAGGCAAGGCGCTGGAACTCCGATTTGGAGCTGTAGTTCAACTTTGCCATTAAGCGCTGGAGGAAACTGTCCAGATGCATATATAACACCTGCCACAGTATTCGGATATGCACCGCTACGTACACGGTTCATTACTGCTGCCGCAACAGCTAACATTCCATCATATCCCTGGTTACCAGCTTCCCAGTATACCAGCGAGCCGAGCAGAGCTTCATCGGTAGTTCCGACTGCCACAGCGCCAAGGTTAGCAATCTGCTTTGCACGCTTACGCTTCTCTTCAAGCTCACGCTCTTTCTCTTTTTCTTCTCTTACTTTAATATCTTCTAATGATTCGCCATTATCAACCTTGAATTCGATATCGACAAATTCTGCAGAGATATAACCTTCATCGCCCTCGAAGTCAATTGCCACCCATTCATCCGTGGTATCATCGACAATAGCTTCTATACAGTCACCCTTGGCAACCAGGCCCCAGATTCCCGAATTCTCATCAGGTTCCTTACGGACTCTTAGCGCATCAGCTGTAACTGTCGCCGTAGTAATACCTACCTTCTGGGCCAGTTCTTCCGCCTCACTACCGAAGAGCAGATAATCATTATGACACCAGCCAATTAAATTGCCTGATTTTATTTTGGTCCAATCACCGTCGCGTTCAAGAATCTTACCGCCACAGTCGGCATACATATATCCAACCTTAGCTGATTCTTCGTTTGCTTCTTCACGTACATTAAGAGAATTATGTACATTGGCCATGACGAGATCGGACATCTCGGAAGCACTCTCCGAGTCGTCATCTCCTGACAGTTCGTCAGGCACCCCGGTTACATTCCCGTCACCACCTCTGTCACAGGCATCAAGATATCTTGCCGCTCCTGCATTGTAATCAGAAAGCTGAGCTGAAATACCAATTGCTCTGACAGAATAAGACTTAACCATACTCACCGCAGCAACACCTGCGAACACGTAAGTAAGTCCCCGAAGAAGCCTTCTTCTTCCTTTTTTCATATTAGTATGTAGTCTCCAATTGCTATAATTGTTACAATTATGTAACCCTTTAGTAAAGAATCGTAACAAAATTGGAGATAACTGTCAAATTAGCCGCCTCTGCCTGTTGTGCTCATACATCAGGATTGCAGTGGCAACTGCAGCATTTAAGCTCTCTAATTCTCCCTGCATAGGTATCTTAATATAGGTGTCAGCAAGGTCCGCTGTCTCATCCTTAAGACCGTTACCCTCATTGCCAATTAAGAAGGCTGCATCCTCGTACTTAACCTCATCGTAATACTGCTGCCCCTTAAGATGAGCAGCATATACATTAACTCCGCTTCGCTTAACCTCTCCTATTGCTTCCTCAAAATCATCCACATACACAAACGGAACTCTGTATATTGAACCCATTGTCGAGCGTATGGTCTTAGGATTGAAGATATCAACACATCCGCGGCTAAGTATGATCCCACTTGCACCTGCTCCTTCGGCAGTCCTGAAGATTGTACCAAGATTACCCGGATCCTGAATGTCCTCTAATAATACGAAGAGCTTACCTCTATTCTTAGTTGCCAACATATGCTCCAGGGAATACCCAGGCTGCCTCATCGCACACAGTATTCCCTGAGGTGTCTGAGTATCGCTTATCTTACTCATCTGCTCCTTAGTCACAATCGTATGCTCAAGCCACTGAATCATCTCGGCGATTCTGTTATCACTGTCAGTCTTAAGCTCCGCATCCGCATTGGCTAAGAACTCCTCTGTCACAAACACCTCCTCTATCCATTCAAGGGGTGCCTCAACAAACATCTTAGGCCCTTCTATTATAAAGAGGCCCGCCTCACGGCGAGCCTTTGATTTGTCGTTAAGTTTCTTAATATCTTTAATCTTAGCGTTAGTAAGCATATTATTCCTTTAACTATTTAACACCTGTACGGGATCTTGAGAGCATACGGCTTACTTCATATTCATACTCTGAGATATGCTTCTCCATTGCAAGTGCCTCATCAATATCAAAGTCAACGAACTTGCCATCCTTGAAGGCTACAACTCTGTTAGTCTTACCCTCACAGATGATATCAGCTGCATATGCACCCATGATTGAAGCATAGTATCTGTCAGTACATGTTGGGTTACCACCTCGCTGCATGTAACCTAAGATAGTCGCTCTTGTCTCAATACCTGTAGCTGCCTCGATTCTTCTCGCCATTGATGTTGAATGTCCAATACCCTCAGCATTAACAATAAGATGATGTGTCTTACCCTTCTTACGGTTGGCAATGATATTGTTGATAATCATCTGCTCATTGAAGTCATACTTCTCAGGAAGGAGAATATCCTCTGCGCCGTTGGCAACACCACACCAGAGAGCAATATAACCGGCATTACGTCCCATAACCTCGATGATACTGCATCTCTCATGAGAAGAAGATGTATCTCTTACCTTATCAATAGCTTCCATTGCTGTATTAACAGCTGTATCAAATCCGATTGTATAATCAGTACAAGATATATCAAGATCGATAGTACCTGGAATTCCGATAGTATTAATGCCCTGCTTGCTGAGTGCCTGTGCACCTCTGTAAGAACCGTCACCACCAATTACTACTACACCGTCAATTCCATGCTTCCTGCAGATATCAGCACCAAGCTTCTGTCCTTCTTCTGTTGTGAATTCCTTACATCTTGCTGTTCCAAGAATTGTACCACCACGCTGGATGATATCAGATACACTGCTGGCATTCATATCCACAATCTCCTCATTAAGAAGACCCATGTATCCCTTCTTGATACCCTTGACATTTACTCCATTATTAATAGCCTTACGTACAACGGCTCTGATTGCCGCATTCATACCAGGTGCATCACCACCACTCGTAAGTACACCGATTGTCTTGATCTCTTTGCTCATTTAAGTTCCTCCATTCGTAGAGTCGCATTTATTGTAATCCTTAGAGTCACTTTATTTCAAGGCATTACACCAACTTTATATTGTCATCTCCAAGTATTTCTCTAAGTTTGGCTGCAAGTGCTGTGCCATCAACTGTCATATTCGGTGGCAGCTCCCTCTTCATCTTAGGATTAGCTATGTATAGAATAACTGTATCCTTACCGTCTGAGCGCTTAATCTCATCCATAAGCATTGAAGCCACATTATCATACTCTTCCTTGGTATTAAATCTTATCCACAGATTGCGCTTAATCTCATCAAACGGTATAACTGTATCCACAATAAGCTTGCCATTCTCCTCGTCACCGGCATCCACACGTCCCCTGATGAATACCTTGTTATCTATCTCAAGATACTGACTGCACCTCTGATATACCTTAGGAAAAACTATGCACTCTATATTGCCTGTAAGGTCCTCTAACTGTATGAAAGCCATGGCCTGGTTATTCTTGGTATATTTAACCGACTTATCAGCGATGATACCACCAAGTGTTACCACGGATCCGTCATTAACATTCATCCTTCCAAGCTCTGGCTGGAAGAACAGATCCGAAGTCATATTAGTGATATTCTTACGCCACAGTCCCTGCACCTCTTCAAGAGGATGACCGCTTACATATATTCCAAGCACTTCCTTCTCGAAGGCAAGCTTAAGCTCCTTCTGGTATTCACCAACATCCGGAAGTCTGATATCGAAATCGGCCTTCTGATCCTCATCTACAATATCAAAAAGGGACATCTGCCCGACCATGTTATTCTTCATCTCACCGGCAATCTTATCCATAAGCGCGTTGAATATGCTCATGTACTGCTTACGTGTGCCGCCGAACTCATCGAAGGCTCCTGCCTTAATGAAGTTCTCTACAACTCGCTTATTAATCTCACCGCCACTGTTCCTTGTGATGAAATCATCCAAAGACTTATATCTGCCTCTTATATTCCTCTCATTAACAATGGAGTCTATGATATTGCGTCCGACGCCCTTAATGGCAGTAAGTGCATATCTGATTGAACCGCCAGCTACAGCAAAGCCTGCCTCACCTTCATTAACATCCGGCGGGAGAAGTTCGATGCCCATACTCTTGCAGGACATTATATATTCTGATACCTTGCCAGTATTATCAATAACTGATGTCATGAGCGCTGCCATGAACTGTGTTGGATAATAATACTTAAGCCATGCTGTCTGATAAGCAACTACGGCATAACATGCCGCATGTGACTTATTGAAGGCGTACTTGGCGAAGTCTGTCATGGAATCATATATCTCATTGGCAACTGTCGCACTAATACCATTCTGGGTACAGCCGATTATCTGCTTCTCAGCATTACCTTCCACGAAGTACTTACGACCTTCATCGATGACATACTGCTTCTTCTTACTCATGGCACGTCTGATATTATCAGCTTCACCCATTGAGTAGCCGGCTAAATCTCGTACTATCTGCATAACCTGTCCCTGATATACGATACAGCCATATGTAGGTGCTAATATATGCTCAAGCTCCGGGCATGCGTAAGTTACGTCATTTTTATTATTCTTACCCTTAAGATACTTAGGTATGAAATCCATTGGGCCCGGTCTGTAAAGTGAGATACCGGCAATAACATCCTCAAGAGTCTGTGGCTTAAGGTCCTTCATGAAGCTCTTCATACCACTACTCTCAAGCTGGAATATACCCTCTGTATGACCTGTACCAATCGATGCAAGCACAGCCTTGTCATCGTAATTGATGTGGTCTACGTCAATCTTAATTCCTTCAGTCTTATATACATTATCAACTGCGTTCTTAATAACAGTAAGTGTACGCAGTCCTAAGAAGTCCATCTTAAGAAGACCAAGCTCCTCAAGAGTGGTCATCGTAAACTGTGTTGTAATCGAACCATCCGAACCTCTTGAGAGTGGCACGAATTCATCTGCGGACTTAGGACATATAACAACACCTGCCGCATGCATTGAGGTATGTCTTGGAAGACCTTCCAGCTTCTTACATATATCTATAAGGTAATGAAGCTCTTCATCAGTCTCGTACTTGGCACGAAGCTCTGCATTCATCGTAAGTGCCTTGTCGATAGTCATGTTAATCTCGTTAGGTATCATCTTGGATATTGAATCCGTGAATGTATACGGAAGATCAAGTGCCCTTCCTACATCCTTGATAACACCCTTAGCTGCAAGCGTACCAAAAGTAACAATCTGAACTACCTTCTCCTGGCCATACTTGCGCGATACATAATCTATAACCTCCTGCCTGCGTTCATAGCAAAAGTCAATATCAATATCAGGCATTGATACTCTCTCAGGATTAAGGAATCGCTCAAAGAGCAGCTGATACTTAACAGGATCAATATTAGTGATGTGAAGAGTATAGGATACAATACTGCCTGCTGCCGATCCTCTTCCCGGTCCTACAGGTATACCATTCTCACGTGAGTAGTTGATGAAGTCCCATACTATAAGGAAATAATCAACATATCCCATTCTCTTAATGACTGACAGCTCATAATCAAGCCTCTCTGCAATAGAGCCGTCATCGTCAGGATATCTCTCCTCAAGTCCCTTCTTACATAACATATTAAGATAGGTCCATGAATCATATCCTTCAGGCACCTCGAAGTGTGGCAGCTTGGTATTACCGAACTCGATCTCAACATTACATCTCTCTGCTATCTTGTGAGTGTTCTCAATAGCCTGAGGTGCGTACTTAAACAACAAGCGCATCTCATCCTCGCTCTTAACATAGTACTGTCCGCCCTCATAACGCATTCTGTCTTCATCAGTCACCTTCTTACCAGTCTGAATGCACAGAAGCACATCATGGGATTCCACATCTTCTTCATATGTATAATGAATATCATTAGTCGCTACAAGCGGTATATTATATTCTTCACTAAGTCTGATTAATACAGCATTAACTGTCTTCTGCTCTGCTATGCCATGATCCTGAAGCTCTAAGAAGTAATTGCCTTCTCCGAATATATCCTTATATTCGAGCACCGCCTTCTTAGCCTCTTCCATCATTCCCTTAATAATGAATCTTGGCACCTCGCCGGCAAGACATGCTGAGAGCGCTATTATACCCTCGTGGTACTTACGAAGAACTTCCTTATCAACTCTTGGTCTGTAATAATAGCCTTCGGTGAAGCCCTTGCTGACAATCTTACAAAGGTTGGCATATCCGATATCATTCTCAGCGAGCAGAACAAGATGATGGTATCTGTCGTCACCAATACCAGGCTCCTTATCGAACCTCGACCCCGGAGCTACGTATACCTCACAGCCGATAACAGGCTTAATGCCTTCATTTTTACACGCTCTGTAGAAGTCAATAACGCCGTACATTACGCCATGGTCAGTTATAGCTGCACTATCCATGCCAAGGTCCTTAACCCTCTTAACATATTCAGTTATCTTGTTGGATCCATCCAGGAGACTAAACTCTGTATGGGTATGCAGGTGTGTAAATGCCATAGCTACCTCAATCTAAAAATAATACAAGTATTATAACATAAGTAGGGGCTGGAATAATTACTGTTGACAACATTTGTTCTATATTGTAAAGTCTTCTTGGTGATAACAATTCCATATTGTGTAGGTACTCTTATTCAGAGTGGTGGAGGTACATAGGACCTGTGAAGCCACGGCAACCCCAGACCGCAAGGTAGGAAGGTGCCAACCTGAGCAATTCATCTGAGTTTCAGATGGGATTATTGAACAATAAGAGGATTTGATTATCGTAATTCGAGTCCGCTTATGTTTAAGCGGATTTTTTATTGTCCGGGATCAGTAATGATCCTATAGCGCATGTCTTCGGAGCGTTACATGCGCCGTATAAGTCTACGTTCCGGAATGGAGTTAAAATGAGCGAGAAGAAATTATTCACTTCAGAGTCAGTCACAGAAGGACATCCAGACAAAGTCTGCGATATGGTATCAGATGCAATCCTTGATGCGTGCTTTGAGCAGGATCCAATGAGCCGTGTTGCATGTGAGACAGCAAGCTGTACAGGTTTCGTACTTGTAACAGGTGAGATCACAACCAAGGCAGAGCTTGATATTCCAGCAATCGTACGTAAGACAGTTACAGAGATTGGTTACGATGATGGTAAGAAGGGTCTTGATGGCAACTCATGTGCTGTATTCGTAGCACTTGATAAGCAGTCAGCTGATATCGCTATGGGTGTTGATAAGGCACTTGAGGCTAAGGCTGGTGACCTTACAGATGATCTTGATACAGGTGCTGGTGATCAGGGTATGATGTTCGGTTATGCTACTAACGAGACAGACTCTTATATGCCATACTCAATCGACCTTGCACACAAGCTTGCACTTAAGCTTACAGAGGTTAGAAAGAATGGTACACTTACATACCTTCGTCCAGATGGAAAGACACAGGTATCTGTAGAGTATGATGAGAACGACAAGCCAGTAAGACTTGAGGCAGTTGTTCTTTCAACACAGCACGATGAGGATGTAACTCAGGAGCAGATTCATGCTGATATCAAGAAGTATGTATTCGATCCAGTTCTTCCTGCAGAGCTTATCGATGATGCTACTAAGTTCTTCATCAACCCAACAGGCAGATTCGTAATTGGTGGACCTCACGGTGATGCTGGTCTTACAGGACGTAAGATTATTGTTGATACATACGGTGGAATGGCTAGACATGGTGGTGGAGCTTTCTCAGGAAAGGATTGTACAAAGGTTGACCGTTCTGCTGCATATGCAGCTAGATATGTTGCTAAGAATATTGTAGCAGCAGGTCTTGCTGATAGATGTGAAATTCAGCTTTCATATGCTATTGGTGTTGCTGAGCCTACATCAATTACTGTTATGACTTATGATACAGGTAAGGTTTCAGATGATGTTCTTATTAAAGCCGTTAGAGAGAACTTTGATCTTCGTCC
>JAZLFL010000241.1:0-2104 GCA_045615825.1 Lachnospiraceae bacterium | reverse complement strand
TTTTGCTTTTGCCTCTGACTTGGATGTATTAAGAGCATATCCTGATTGGAATCCGGAGATTAATCCTGAGGCCGTGGAGCGATTTTTACGTTACAGCTATGTGCCTACGCCAATGTCCATATATAAGGATGTATATAAGCTTAAGCCAGGTACCATATGTCACTTTGAATACCCTTATAATGAGTGCAGGGAAGAGATATATTACAATCTCGCGGAAGAGTATTTAGATGGAATTCATAATCCTTTTGGAGGTAATATTACCGAGGCTACAGATGCTTTAGAGACTACATTAACCGAAGCGGTTAGGAGCCAGCTTATGTCGGATGTGCCGCTTGGTGCATTCTTATCCGGTGGAATAGACAGTTCAACAGTTGTAGCGCTGATGCAGTCCATTGCAAATTCACCAGTTAAGACCTTTACAATAGGCTTTGATGATAAGAAATATGATGAATCCGATGCAGCTTCCGAGATAGCTAAGCATCTCGGAACAGATCACACTTGTCTTATGATATCAGAGGATGAGCTTAAGGATGTTGTTCCTAAGATGGCAGATATTTTTACGGAGCCATTTGCGGATTCCTCCCAGATTCCGACATATCTTGTGAGTAAGCTTGCAAAGACCAAGGTTACTGTATCATTAAGTGGTGATGCTGGAGATGAGCTCTTTGGCGGTTATAATACATACTGGAAGCCAGCTAATCTGTATAATAAGATGAAGCATGTACCGGGGCCAGTTAAGTCGTTTGCTGGTGCCGTTACTAGGAATAGCAGTAATAACACATTATATAGAATGTCCAACTGTTTATTATCTAAGGATATAGCTAATTTCCATGAGTCAGTATGTTATGATATGAGCAGTCTGGCGCCTGGTCATATTAGTCAGTCATTATATGTGGATAAGAATGACAGAATAGAAGATGAGATGATGTTAAGGGATCTTCTTTCATATCATCCAGATGATATCTTAGTTAAAGTCGACAGGGCTGGAATGGCAGTATCTCTTGAGAATCGAGTTCCAATGCTTGATAAGGATGTACTCAAGCTTGCCTTCTCGCTTCCTGCAAACTATAAGATTGGTAATGTTAATGGTGAGCTGATTAGTAAATATGTGCTTAAGGAAGTTCTCTATAGATATGTTCCTAAGGATATAATGGACAGACCTAAGAAGGGCTTCTCGGTACCATTGCAGAAGTGGTTGAGTGGTGGAAGTATCCATGATTGGGCATTTGATATATTAGCTGATAGTCATCTTGTCAGGGATGGAATCATAGATGGTAATAATCTTGCTAAGATAAAGACTTTATTTATTACAAAAGGAATTAATAAGAGTCTGCTTTGGAACGTAATAGTATTAGAACAGTGGTACAGGAGGAATGAACATGCCTAAGAATAATCTGCATGGTTCGATAATAATCACATATAGATGTAACGCGCACTGTAATATGTGTGACTGCTTTAAGGATCCAACAAGACCAGAGGAAGAGATCGATCTTGCTACACTTGAGAAGCTTCCAGAGATGGCGTTCACCAACATTACTGGTGGTGAGACTTTTATTCGTAAGGATATTGGGGACATAGTAGAACTCCTTTATAAGAAGACTCCAAGAATTGTTATATCTACCAATGGATATTTTACAGACAGAATTATTGAGCTCTGCGAGAGATTCCCGGAAGTTGGAATCAGAATATCTATTGAAGGTCTTGAAGAGACTAATAATGCTATCAGAGGACTTCCTGATGGATTCAACAGAGGTTATGGCACATTACAGAAGCTTGTAGAGATGGGACACAAGGATGTGGGATTTGGTATGACAGTTCAGGATATGAACTGTAAGGATCTTGTTCCACTCTATCATCTTGCCAATGAGCTTAATATGGAGTTTGCTACAGCAACTCTTCATAACAGCTTCTATTTCAGGAAGAATGACAATAAGATTGATGATAAATTGATGGTAAGTAAAGAATTTGAGAAGCTTATTAATGAGCTTCTTCAGAGCAAGAGTCCTAAGAAGTGGGGACGTGCTTACTTTAATCATGGTCTTATTAATTATATCTATGGTAATGAGCGTCTTCTTCCATGCGAGATGGGAACTAATGGTTTCTT
>JAZLFL010000240.1:0-3831 GCA_045615825.1 Lachnospiraceae bacterium | reverse complement strand
GAAGCCAGACATGCTCCAACATATGCAAGTGCAGCGCCAACCATTATAAGCACTCCACCAATATATTTGTCAGAGAATACCAGCCTTCCGACGACTGTAGCAATAATACCAACTACACAAAGTGCAAGTCCGATGATTGCTGTCAGTCCACCGACCCTGAGTAATGCCGCCACGTCATACGCAAAGAGTGCGACCACCAAAAAGAGTTCCACTGGAAAAATAGCCTTAGTAGCCCTTAAATACTGATGTTCATTCATAAATATAAATCCCCCTATTTATGTTTTGTGATTCCCCGTCACAATATGTAATTATACTCTTTTTAGAGCACTTTATCAATTGCGTCCGCTATCGAGCGAACCCCCACAATCTCTATTCCCTTAGTTTCCGCAAGACCACTGAGATTACCATATGGAACCACCACCTTCGTGAATCCAAGTTTCTTAGCTTCCATCACACGACTGCCTGCAGCATTAACAGCCCTCACTTCCCCTGAGAGGCCAATCTCACCAAATGCTGCCACTTTTTCATCAATCGGCTTGTTCCTGAAGCTTGATACAATAGCCAGTACGATTGCAAGATCAACTGCCGGTTCCGTTATCTTCATACCACCAGCGATATTCACATAGGAATCATAATCTCCAATCTGAAGCTCCATTCTCTTCTCGAGCACCGCCATCAGCAGATTAAGCCTGTTAGTATCGCTTCCGGCACTCTGTCTTCGTGGGAATCCAAAGTTAGTCCTTGATACCAGCGCCTGTATCTCCAACAGAATTGGTCGGGTGCCTTCAATGGTGCATGATACAATCGAGCCGCTGGCGCCCTCAGGTCTGCCTGTCAGCATATACTCAGAAGGATTAGGTACCTCGATTAATCCCTCCGACTTCATCTCAAAGACTCCTATCTCATTAGTCGAGCCGACTCGGTTCTTAACACCACCAAGAATTCTGTAGGATGCGTGTCTGTCACCCTCGAAGTACAGCACGGTATCCACCATATGTTCTAACACTCTTGGACCCGCGACAGTACCCTCCTTGGTCACATGGCCAACTATGAACACAGATATTCCCTGTTCCTTGGCTATTCTCATAAGAATACTGGTAGCTTCCCTTACCTGGGACACGCTGCCCGGGGTCGCATCCAGATACTGACTGTACATAGTCTGAATCGAATCAATAATCATGACCTCAGGTGCATTCACCTTAACCACATCGGAGATATTCTCAAGGCAGGTCTCGCACATCAGCTTAACTGTATCCTTAATATCACCAATTCGAACCGCTCTTAGCTTAATCTGTCTGAGACTCTCCTCACCAGAGACGTAGAGTACACTATGACCGGCATCTCCCAGCCTCTTGCACACCTGTAAAAGAAGCGTCGACTTACCTATTCCCGGGTCGCCACCAACCAAGGTCAATGAGCCGGACACAATGCCGCCACCCATTACGCGGTCAAGTTCCTCGATTCCTATTTTGATTCTGTCTTCCTCTGCAAGGGATATGTCTGAGAATGTCATAGGCTTATTGTCACTGCCACCAATTCTGCCGCTGGCAGAAGGAGCCACAGCCCTTGAATCAATCTTCTCCTCTACCGCAGTTCCAACAGCCTTACACGAAGGACACTGTCCGAACCATTTGGCTGTATCATACCCGCATTCATTACAGAAGAATGCTGTCTTCATCTTAGTCTTAGCCATTTTTACCTCTTGATAAAAAAAGGACCCTTAGGAAGACGTACTTACGCACATATCCTAGGAGTCCTGTTAATTAAGCCTTCTTAATACTGATTGCAGCCATCTCGCTTCCAAGCTCAACATTGAAGCTAAGCTTACCGCCCATGTTAGTATCCATAACACCAGCGCTGCTGCCATTAACGATCACCTCATACTTCGCATCCTCTTCAAGGCCAATAGTAATCTGAGCATCCTCAGCTCCTTCTACCTTGAATTCAAAACCAGCCTCTGTCTCTACGAAGTTGTATACGCTTGTTCCAGGTACTGACTCGTATGCGAATAATCCGTTCTTCTCTAACTTGGTCATAGACTTATATGTCTTAACCTTCATCAGATCCCCATTGTATTTATAATCCTCAAGCTTAGCCTTCTCAGCAAGTGTATGATTACCGAAGCTTAAGCTTCCATCCTGTTCTGTACAAAGCAACTTATCAACTGCCATTAGGTCTCCTCCTATTATACGCATCCCGCCTACTTGGGATGCCCTCAAAGTGTATATGATTAGTATATCTTATGGCTAAATTTATTTCTATATTTTTCAGATAATGTTCACAGTAATTTCACCCAAAATTACGCTGATATTACTTAACCTTGAACGTTATGCTGCCATCCGCTACACCGACTGTGACACGATCACCCGGCTTGATATTCTTCTTAAGAATCTCCTCTGCAAGTGCATCCTCAACCTGAGTCTGAATAGCTCTCTTAAGTGGTCTGGCACCCATCTTAAGATCTGAATACTTGTCCACAAGGTATGTCTTGGCAGAAGCGCTAAGAGATAGCTTAATATCCATCTGTGCCTCACATCTTGCGCTAAGTCCCTTGGCAAGAAGTGTTACTACTGCCTTCATATCCTCCTTGGTAAGCATATGGAATACCATAGTCTCATCAATACGGTTAAGGAACTCTGGCTTGAACATTCTCTTAACCTCTTCCATAACAGAAGACTTCATCTTCTCATAGTCCTTGGCCTCACTGCTTGATGCGCCGAATCCAAGATTCTTAGGCTCCACGATTCTCATGGCGCCCGCATTGGATGTCATAATGATGATTGTATTCTTGAAGCTTACCTTACGACCCTTGGCATCTGTTATATGACCATCGTCAAGCACCTGAAGAAGTATATTGAATACATCCGGATGTGCCTTCTCAATCTCGTCAAACAGCACAACACTGTACGGATTACGTCGTACCTTCTCAGATAACTGGCCACCATCATCAAAGCCTACATATCCCGGAGGTGAGCCGATCATCTTGGATACTGCATGCCCCTCCATATATTCGGACATATCTACTCTGATTATTGCCTCCTCCGAGCCGAACATCGCCTCAGCAAGTGCCTTGCTAAGCTCTGTCTTACCTACACCAGTAGGTCCTAAGAATAAGAACGAACCGATAGGTCTCTTAGGATCCTGTAAGCCAACACGTCCTCTTCTCATTGCCTTGGCAACAGCTGTTACGGCTTCATTCTGTCCTATTACTCTCTTATGAAGAATTGACTCAAGCTTAAGCAGTCTGTCAGACTCCTTCTCTGTAAGCTTCGTAGTCGGAATCTTGGTCCAGGCTGCAACAACCTCTGCTATCTCATCCTCGCCAACAACATACTGCTTACGTCCATTAGTGGCATTAACACGCTTTCTTAACGTATTAAGCTTCTTAATAAGTCCATCCTCTTTACGCTTAAGTTCTCCTGCCTGCGTGAAAGCATCCAACTTAATAGACTGCTCAATCATAAGATCAATCTTATGTATCTCTTCCTCGAGATCTCTTATCTTATTAACTGAGCCGCTGACCTCAAGCTTAACGGCGCTCGAAGCTTCATCAATAAGGTCAATTGCCTTATCAGGAAGATTCCTGTCATTAATATATCTTGAAGACAGACGTACTGCTGCCTCAATCGCAGATCCAAGTATGGTTACACCATGATGCTCCTCATACTTACCTACAATACCCTTAAGAATTCTGATTGCCTCCTCTTCTGTTGGCTCTTCAACAGTAACAGGCTGGAATCTTCTCTCTAAAGCTGCATCCTTCTCAATATACTTACGATACTCAGTAATGGTTGTGGCACCAATTAACTGAATCTCGCCTCTTGCAAGTGA
>JAZLFL010000239.1:0-11986 GCA_045615825.1 Lachnospiraceae bacterium | reverse complement strand
AGGCAAGTAAGGCCATGGGTGACTGGAGACTTGAGGAATGTACCATGTATGTGACCTTAGAGCCATGTCAGATGTGTGCGGGTGCGATTGTGCAGGCGAGAATTCCCAAGGTCGTTATTGGCTGTATGAATCCTAAGGCAGGATGCGCGGGCTCAATTCTTAATATCTTACAGGTGCCTAAGTTCAATCATCAGGTGGAGATTGAGCAGGGCGTCATGGAAGAGGAGTGTTCTGAGATTCTCACACCATTTTTCAAGGACCTCAGGGAGAAAAATAAAGCAAATAAGCTTAAATTAAAGGTTAATCCGGATAATCAGGATTAACGAAAAAAAGCAAAAATTTCACTACCACAAAGTATTACTTTGTGGCATAATACAAGATGTACGATGATCCTGTATGGAAGGGAGCTTCGGCTCCCTCTGAGGGTCTGGGTCTTACGCAATAGGACTCTACGAATCTGGTCAGGGCAGGAATGCAGCAGCCATAAGAAGATGTTCCTATGTGCCGTGAGGGTGCCTGGGCCGATCTCGGAGGAATAAGCATAAGCTGCCTTTCATACAGGATTTTTCTAAATACTAAATGGGGGTTGGGCCCGGAATGGAGACAAGATGAAATATACCTTCGATTGGGGAAAATACGCTGAGATTTCGCGTAAGATGGTTGCTGAAGGTTGTGTAATGCTTAAGAATGACAACAAGGCATTACCTATCAAGTCTGGAGACAGAGTATCACTGTTTGGACGAATTATGTTCAACTACATTAAGAGTGGTACAGGTTCAGGCGGAATGGTTAATGCGCCTTATGTTGTATCTATTCTTGATGCAATGAGGGAAGAATCAGATATTACCGTTAATGAGGATCTTATCAACGTATATGAGGAGTGGATTAAGGACAATCCATTTGACATTGGTAAGGGCTGGGGAACTGAGCCATGGAGCCAGATTGAGATGCCTCTGAGCGATGAGGTAGCTAAGGACGCTGCGAAGAATTCTGATATCGCAGTTGTGGTTATTGGCCGTTCTGCAGGTGAGGATAGAGACAGTGCGGCTCTACCAGGTGCTTACTATTTATCAGAAGGTGAAGAGCAGATGCTTGATGCAGTATGTAAGGCCTTTGACAGAGTAGCAGTTGTACTTAACGTAGGTAATATTATCGATATGAAGTGGGTTGAGAAGTACAACCCACAGGCAGTTATCTATGGATGGCAGGGTGGCTGCGAAGGCGGCAATGGTGTTATGGATGTGCTTACAGGAAGAGTTAATCCATGTGGTAAGCTTGCTGACACCATCGCATACGAGATCGCAGATTATCCATCTGATAAGAATTTCGGCGATGATAACCGTAACTTCTATGAGGAAGATGTATACGTAGGATACAGATATTTCGAGACCGCAGCCAAGGATAAGGTTATGTATCCATTCGGCTTCGGTATGTCATATACAAGCTTTAGTACAAGCTCTACTTTCAGCATTATTGATGACAAGACTATCAGAATTAATGCTACAGTAACCAACACTGGCGATATGGCTGGTAAGGAAGTTGTGCAGGTATACTACGAGGCACCACAGGGTGCTATGGCCAAGCCAGCACGACAGCTTATTGGCTTTGCGAAGACTGAGACAATCTTCCCGGGCATCAGTGAGACAGTTGCAATCGATTTTACCATTGATAAGATGGCAAGCTTCGACGACGCAGGAGCTACAGGTAACAAGGACTGCTACGTGCTCGAGGCAGGTGAATATATCATCTATGCCGGCAGCGATGTAAGAAGCGCTGAGCCTGTTGGAAGCTTCACACTCGGCGAGTGCGTGGTTGCAGAACGCCTAAGTGAAAACTGTACGCCAACTGAGCCTATGAAGAGAATGGTCTATACTAAGTCGGCAGATGGTTCTTATGTAAGCAGTATGGAGGATGTTCCTACAAGATCATACGACCTTATGCAGCGAATTACTGACAGAAGACCAGCAGACAGAGTATGTACAGGTGATAAGGGATATAAGTTCGTTGATGTAATGAAGGGAGAGGTATCGGTTGAGGAATACCTTGATCAGCTTACAGATGAAGAACTTGTATATATGACACGTGGAGAGGGTATGTGCTCGCCTAAGGTAACTCCTGGTGTGGCAGCAGCCTTCGGTGGCGTGGCAGAAGTATTAAATGTTAAGTATGGTATGCCTATTGCAGCATGCTCGGATGGTCCTTCAGGTATCAGAATGGACTGTGGAGCCATGGCATTCTCGCTTCCTAACGGAGCAGCACAGGCATGTTCATTCAACCTTCCACTCATTGAGGAGTTATATGAGTATGAAGGTATGGAGCTTAGAAAGAATAAGATTGATTCACTCTTAGGACCTGGTATCAATATTCACAGACATCCACTTAATGGACGTAACTTCGAGTATTACTCAGAGGACCCATTCCTTACAGGTATGTGTGCCGCTGCAGAGCTTAAGGGTCTTCATAAGTGGAATGTAACAGGTACATGTAAGCACTTCTCAACCAATAACCAGGAGAAGAGAAGACACTTCGTTGATGCACATGTATCAGCAAGAGCTCTTCGTGAGATTTATTTAAGGCCATTTGAGATTGCCGTTAAGGAGGGTGGTGCATACTGCATCATGACAACATATGGACCTCTTAACGGGCTCTATACAGCAAGTAATTATGACCTTACTACAAGCATTCTTCGTGGTGAGTGGGGATATGACGGACTTACCATGACAGACTGGTGGGCTAAGATCAGTGAGGATGACGGATCAGAAGCTAATGTCAGAAATACTACTAATATGATTCGTTCGCAGAATGATATCTACATGGTAACCTCTGACTCTGCTAATAATGGTAATAACGACAATGCGATGGCGGGTCTTGCTTCTGGAAAAATTACAAGAGGTGAACTCTTAAGAAATGCTGCCAATATCTGTTCAGTGCTTAAGAGAACACTTGCCGGTATCCGTCTGATAGAGGGTGAGGATGAGATAGAATTCCTTAATCCTCCAAAGGGTGGAGACAAGATCCAGAATGCAATGCCTTACAGAGAGATTACAGCTGAAGGTGGTATGTTGGACCTTGCAGGCTTCAAGACAGAGGCAGGTGTGGAGAATGTATTCACAATGCATGTTGTGGATAGTGGTATCTACGAATTCAAGTTCAGAATTAAGTCTGATGCAGGAGAGCTGTCACAGAGCACAATGACTGTATCACAGAATGGTACACTCAGATCTGCATTCACTATTAACGGTACTAATGGTGAGTGGATAGAGAGAAGCGTTGAGATAGACAGCAGCTATCAGAGGGATAACTACATCAGCGTATACTTTGCTCAGACAGGTATTGATGTGGACAGCATTGAAGTAACACAGATTAAGAGCATGACAATGTGTGACAAGAGATCACAGGGTGTTTTAGCTTAATTTAATAATTAATTATATAGAGAAGCCCAGCAGAATTTTCTGCTGGGCTTCTCTTTGGTTTGATAGTTGATTGTATTACTACTGCACCTTGTCTTCGCTGACATCATCATACACTCTGCCAGGGAGGGAGTTCTTAGGAACTCTGACACTGTAGCTTCGAATATATCCGCTGTCAGTAAGATAGTTGCAGGTAAGACTGATGTTATAATCGTAGTTCTTCAGTATTGAATTATCATATGTAAAGGAATCGATAACCATTACGCTGTGTATAGCCTCTACAATATCCTTGTCAGCCTCAGGGCTGTAGGTTGCATGGGCTGAACCATTCTCGTAGTATTTCTCAACATCGATGGCCTGGATTCTTGATGAATCGAAGACGTCTCTTTCGGTATTAAGTGTGATACCCTTGCTGGCAAGGAAGCCTATGGCATTCACAGAGCCTGGATAGATATAATAGCCAGAAAGTCCGTCCAAATAATTGCCATGCTTATCAAAGGATGAGAATGATACGATAGGATCCTCATTAACAAGCTCATCAAAAGTCATATTATGGAAGTCCTTATTAACTGCATCAATAAATGCATATATGTCATCGCCCTCTAAGCTGAAGCATTCCTCGTAGAATCTGTCAGTACCCTTAACCTGGCCAAATGGCTTCTTCTCGATATACTCAGGAAGCTGACATATGCTGTCTTTATAGTCCTTAGAATTGACTATATCTTCAATCATTGGCTGCATACTGCTTACAGGTATCTCATAGCCTCTTATCATATCGTGGCCGTTCTTTAAATGGAACTTAACAACGAAGGAAAGCTTTGCTTCCTCTTCTTCAGGGGAAGGCCCATAGGCAGCAACCTTTGCATCAATTGCAGTTCCATATAAAGCTGGCTCCTCAGTTGGCTTATGACGGTCGAATACGGATCTTGTATCGATTTCATTAATACCAAGCTCGGCAAGTTTATAGATTGGATCAATATCAGTCGCATCCATATGTGAGAGGCGGTATTCGATGAAATATACATAGTTAAGGCTGTAGTCGTCACCATTTTCCGTAAGCTCATAATTACTTATGGAATCATTAATCTGTGAGAGTGCAATGCCTGCTGACTCAACCTTGTCCTTATCTGGAATTCTTGTATCAAAGCCTGTAAGGTCAAACAGATATATGGAAGCAATAGCTCCGGCAACTGCAAGTGAGATAAGTAACTGTGGCCAGTCCTTAAGGGACTTCTTAACATCGCCCTTTATAATGCTGTTAATAAGAATATGTGTTATCACGCCAATGCTTAGGAAGGATACTATGTACCACTTGGCTGGAAGATTGGCAGATACAAATACAACATATATACCACCTAAAAGGGCTGCAATAATCACTGCAGGAATCCTTATTACAGGCCCTAAGATCTTGTAGCAGAGGGCCTGATGTGTACATTCAGAAGGTCTGATTCTGTACAGATAAGATGCAGCCACCATAAGCAGTACAATCTCTGTAAGAGTAATTAATAATCTTGGCACATTATCAGCTAGCATCTGCTCATTATATGAGAACTGCAGCACTGGTGAGAGTGTATATGTTAAGTAGTCGAATTTAAGATTAATATCCCGGTAGGTCTGGAAGCAGTAATTAATATAGTATGAGAAAGTATCCGCAACGACCACTGGCAGGGCCAGAAGTCCGATTCCACCAACCACTCCCATGAAGAAATTACCTGTTATAAAGATTGCAACAATAATAATCAGGAATATAAGCATAAAGTAAGCTAACTCATACACCAGGGTACTTAATGTAACAGACACAATAAATCCGTTAATAAGTCCCTTGACGGCAAGAACAGAAAGCTTAAGGACTGTATCGATTACAAACAGTGCAAGAGAAGGAATTGCAACCGCACTCATATACGTCTTAAACAGTTCCTTTCTGCTAACTGCGAGGCTGTGGATTAAGTCCACTGCCGATCTGTTATACAGGTAGCCGAAGATTGCGAAGGCATAGGCACTGGCAAGGATTATACAGCTAAGCGCCGTACTCTGATTGTGGCTTGACAGTGACGGAGCAATATCCCTGATTAACTGTTCTCTGGTATTATAGCCACTCCATAGGAGCAAATTATCTATTTTAATTAGAAGTAACATTGGTCCTGTAAGTGTTAAATACAGAAGGCTGACAACGTAGAGCCAGAGCTTACGCTTCATTTCACCCTTAAGTAGATTAATCGATAATGTTTTTGATGTCATATCCAACCACCTCCGTCTCACTGATAAATATTTCTTCAAGTGATAATGGTAATATTTCTGAGAAAACTGTCTTAACTTCGCTTAGATTCTGCTCAAGTTCGTCCATACTTCCACGAACTGTATATGTGTGGAGAGAGCCTCTGGTCTCATCCACTACAATATCCGCAGCTTCCTCGAAGGCCAAGGTATCCTTATCGCTTTCAAATACAACCTGAACCCTGTGGATTGCAAGCTTCATCTCATCCATATCCTTGGAGAACAGGATGCCACCGTTGTGCAGCAGGCCAACATGGTCGCAGATGTCCTCAAGCTCACGCAGGTTGTGAGAAGCAATGACAGGTGTCATACTGCGGTCTTCAAGCTCTGCAATGAATATCTTCTTAACAGCCTGACGCATAACAGGGTCAAGGCCATCGAAGGTCTCGTCACAGAGAAGATATTTGGTATTGGCACATACACCGAGTACTACGGACAGCTGCTTCTTCATACCCTTTGAGAAGGTTGAGATTCTGCGGTCCATTGCAAGACCGAATTTGCCAATTAGTGATAAGAATCTCTCTTCATCGAACTCAGGGTACTGGCCCATATAGAATTTCTTCATATCTTCAGTAGTAGCTCCAGGGAAGAAGTACTGTTCATCTGAGATATAGAAGATAAGCTTCTTGGCTTCGGGATTATCATATACATCCATTCCGTCAATCAGAATCTGGCCCTTATCAGGCTTAAGTACGCCTGCAATCATCCTAAGAAGCGTACTCTTACCGGCACCATTAGTACCTACAAGGCCAAATACCTGTCCCTCTTCTATAACTGTAGAAATATTATTGACAGCAAAAAAACCATCAAATGCTTTTGTTACATTTCTAATTTCAATCATAAATTCCTCTTTTCTCTAAGATGCATTATCAATTCTTCCTCGCTAACGCCCATAGCCTTAAGCTTGCCTACTATCTTAGTAAGTTCCTCCAGGCATTCAGCTTTGTGGTCATCCTTCCAGTTAGAAGCAGCTGATACGAAATTACCTCTGCCCTTAACGGTATAGATATATCCCATACGCTCCAGCTCCTGATAAGCCTTCTGAATTGTATTGGGATTAATGGATAATTCAATGGCAAGGTTACGAACGGAAGGAATCTTATCATCAGCCTTAAGAACCCCTCTGACTATCAGATTCTGCATCTTTTCCACAACCTGTTCATATATAGGCCGTTTATCCTGGTAATCAATCTGTATTAACATATGACCCCTTTCTGAAATAAAAAATATGTGTACTAACACATCTAGTACACTTAATATAATTCCGACAGTTACACTTGTCAACTAATATTTTTCAAAAAAGAAAAAGCCCCAGGCTTAACCTGGGGCTTTAATTCCTATATTAAAGTCTTAACACCATTTACATTAACATTTTCGTCATCATCCATAGGAATGACAAGACATTTCTGATCACCAATCATCTGTGAACGAATCTTTGTAGCCTTCTCTGGCTTAACACGTACAACTACATCATAGGTCTTGACATCATCGCCGGATATAGCCTCCTTAACCTCACGTGTCTTTTCCTCGAGCCTGGTCTTTAGGGACTGAACCTCCTTAACGAGCTCCTTCTTTTCTTTTTCCTTCTCGTTGGCAGCGAGTGCCTTGTTATCGATGAGGTTGGCAACTGATGGTAATTCGTCTGCGAACTCCTCCATCACTACTTCCTTAATGATTCTTGCCGGTTCGCCGGTGATCTCATTCTCCGCAAGCACTTCTATAATAGTATTCTCATCAAGTACGATGGAAGAGATCTGTGAATCAGTCATTTCCTCGCCAGTATCTATTAAGGAATTTAAGCTTTCCTGGATGTTAATAAGTGCTGACTCACCGGCCTCGCTGTCGATGCCGTAAGCACGCTTAACGATGGCAGAGAAGGTATTACGCTGTTCAACAGCAGTCCTCTTAGGACCACAGCCAAGGACATCCTCCACGAATTCAGGATGTGAATCCTTCGCATCTCTTATGAAGTAATCAACCTTATGAATGTCGGAGCTTCTGTTATCGAATGCAGGGAATAGGAAGCCAAGGTCAGGAACCCCTACAACCCAGTCACGGATTCTTGCACCGATTCTGTTCTCATCTGCTCTATAACCGAGTCCTGCCTTGGATAAGCTTACAGGACAGATTGCCACCAGGAGATACTCATATACCTCTTCCGACTCATCTAACTTCATATTATCTGTAGTCTTGGTCATTACATCGTATGAGTCATGGAATACTAATATCAGATAATTACCAACATACTGATAGCTGTCAATTATGAGGTCATATAATCTGTCGAGCAGATCCTCATTAGTAAGGCCCGTTGCGCGAAGGCCGTACAGGAACTGTTGCTTGCCACCAGGATTCTCCTCCTCTAGCGGGAAATCAAGCTCCAGGATATTATTGCCAATAGTACCAGTTAAGGTTTTCTTGGCAATTTCCATGAACTTATAGAACTCCTCCTCTGGCATATTAAGGAAGTCCTCATTAAGCTTAAGGACCTTATTTTTATTACCATCGACATAGCATCCTGCTAATTTATTGATAGTACAGGAATCCTTTTTATATCGTCTTTTTAACTCAAGAACATCTTTCTTGTTCATTATTATTACATTCCTCCAATCACGTTTTGATCATTGTTTATAATATCATAAATTCAATTCCGTATGCTATAATTTGGATATGTCTATGGAATTCGATATCAAGGAAGAACTTAATAAATTACCTAAGAAACCGGGCGTGTATATCATGCACGATTCCCACGATGAGATCATCTATGTGGGTAAGGCAGTTAACCTTCATAACAGGGTAAGATCCTACTTCAGGGAGAAGGTCGGAAGAGGGCCCTGGATTGACAGGATGATTAGCCTTATTTCTTATTTTGAATATATCGTAACGGATTCGGAATTAGAGGCTTTAGTACTCGAGAACAACCTGATTAAGGAGCACCGTCCCAAGTATAATACAATGCTTGTGGATGATAAGACATATCCTTATATCAAGGTGACTGCCGAGGAATACCCAAGGATAATGTTCTCCAGAGAGATGAAGAAGGACAAGTCGAGATACTTCGGTCCATATACCTCAGCGGCAGCAGTCAAGGATACGATAGAGCTTATCAACAAGCTGTACTTTATCCGCACCTGTAATAACTCAGTACATTATGGTAAAAAAGCCTGCGACAGACCATGTCTAAATCACCACATTAATCAATGCCTCGCACCGTGTCAGGGCAATATAAGTAATGAAGCTTATCAGGCGCAGATTGATCAGGCGCTGGAATTCCTAAATGGCAATTATTCACCGATTATTACAAGGCTTGAAGAGCAGATGAATGAAGCCTCGATGAATCTTGATTTCGAGAAGGCAGCAGGCTACAGGGATTTGCTTAGTAGTGTACGTCAGGTTGCCCAGAAGCAGAAGATAGAGAGCAGTGATGGTGAAGATAAGGATATTATTGCTGTGGCTCATAAGGATCAGGATGCAGTCGTTCAGGTATTCTTCGTGCGTAATGGCAGAATGATTGGCAGGGAGCATTTCTTCTTAAAGACTGGTGAGGAGCTTACAGACAGTGATATCATAAGCAGCTTTATCAAGCAGTACTATGCCGGAACACCATATCTTCCGCGAGAGCTCTTCTTACAGAGTGAGATCGAGGATGCAGAATTAATCGAACAGTGGTTAAGTGATAAGAAGGGAAGCCGGGTATATGTTAAGGTTCCCAAGATTGGTCAGAAATCAAGACTGGTTGATCTCGCTAAGCAGAATGCGTCACTTGTTCTTGAACAGGACAAGGACAGAATTAAGAGGGAACAGGGACGAACTATCGGAGCTGTTAAGGAGATTGCTGCGTTACTTGAATTAGATGGCATCAATCGTATGGAGGCTTTTGATATATCTAATATATCCGGCTTTGAGAATGTAGGATCAATGGTTGTCTTTGAGAGTGGCAAGCCAAAGCGGAGTGACTACAGGAAGTTTAAGATAAAGTCAGTTACAGGACCTAACGACTATGCCTGCATGAGGGAAGTGTTAACAAGACGTTTTACTCATGGAATTGAAGAGAAGAAGGAACTAATGGAGAAGGGTGCTGATGAAGAGCTTGGAAGCTTCACAAGATTCCCGGACCTGCTTTTAATGGATGGTGGAAGAGGCCAGGTTAATATAGCGCTCGAGGTACTTAACGAGCTGAATATTAACATCCCTGTCTGCGGAATGGTTAAGGACGATAATCACCGTACGAGGGGCTTATACTATAACAATGTTGAGATTCCGATAGACAGGACCAGCGAAGGCTTTAAGCTGATAACAAGAGTCCAGGATGAGGCGCACAGATTCGCAATTACCTTCCACAGAAGCTTACGTGATAAGGATCAGGTGCGCTCGGTGCTTGATGAGATTCCGGGGGTTGGTCCGAGCCGAAGAAAGGCTCTGATGAGAGGCTTTGAGAATATAGAAGCAATCAGGAATGCAGGGGTGGATGAACTGGCCGCGCTACCCGAAATACCACGCTCTACGGCAGAGATAATATATTCATTTTTCCATAATGATATGGTAGAATAATCGTACATATGGCTGGTGGAATGGGTATCCACCAAGAACTACAAAAGATTGGAGATTACAAATGGCAAGCGTAAAATTATCAGAGATTATTGAGCATATGAAACTGACTAATCTGACACCTGATATTGATATCAAGCACATTAAGGTTACACAGCCTGATATCAATAGAACAGCTCTTCAGATGGCAGGTTATTTCGAGTATTTTGAGACAACAAGACTTCAGATTATTGGTTTTGTAGAATACTCATATATGGAGAGTCTTCCTGAAGACAGACAGGTAGAGATCTTCGATGCACTTCTTAATCATCCAGACGCACCAATGCCAGGTGTAGTTTTCTGTAGAGAGCTTATCCCTAATGAGAGATTCATGGCAGCAGCTAATAAGTATGGTGTGCCGGTTCTTATGACTAAGAAGTCTACAAGTGCTTTCACAGCAGAGATTATCAGATGGCTTAATGTTAAGCTTGCTCCAATGCAGTCAGTTCACGGCGTACTTGTTGATGTATATGGCGAGGGCGTTCTTATCACAGGTGAGTCAGGAATTGGTAAGTCAGAGGCAGCACTTGAGCTTATCAAGCGTGGACATCGTCTTGTAACAGATGATGTTGTTGAGATCCGTAAGGTATCTGATGAGACATTAATTGGTACAGCTCCTGATATTACCAAGCACTTCATCGAGCTTAGAGGTATTGGTATCGTAGATGTTAAGACACTGTTCGGTGTATCAAGTGTTAAGGAATCACAGAGTATTGACCTTGTTATTAAGCTTGAGGACTGGGATAAGGATAAGGAATATGACCGTCTCGGACTTGAGGAGGAATATATTGAGTATCTTGGCAACAGAGTAATCTGCCACAATATTCCAATCAGACCAGGTCGTAACCTTGCTATTATCTGTGAGTCAGCAGCTGTTAACCATCGTCAGAAGAAGATGGGCTACAATGCAGCACAGGAGCTTTATAAAAGAGTTCAGAAGTCACTCGCTGCCAAGCGTGAGGATGAGGAAGAATAATTAATTGAGGTGGAATGATAGATGAGTAAGTATGTTTTTGGAGTTGATGTAGGTGGTACAACTGTTAAGATGGGTTACTTCGATGTAGAGGGTAATCTTATTGATAAGTGGGAGATTCCTACAGTTACAGCTAATAATGGTGATGGAATCTTAAAGGATATTGCAGACAGCATTAACGCTAAGATTGCAGAGGCTAAGATCGACAAGGCTGACATAGTAGGTGTTGGAATTGGTGTTCCAGGACCAGTTAAGGCAGATGGAACTGTTCTTGTAGCAGTTAATCTTGGCTGGGGCGAGAAGAATCCTAATGTTGAGCTTGGCGCAATGCTTGGTGTTCCTGTTAAGACAGCTAATGATGCTAATGTTGCAGCACTTGGTGAGATGTGGCGCGGTGGCGGCCAGGGCTACGAGGATGTTGTAGCTGTTACACTTGGAACCGGTGTGGGCGGTGGCGTAATCATCGGTGGTAAGGTTGTAGCAGGCTCCAACGGTGCTGGTGGTGAGATCGGACATATTCATCTTGAGGATAATGAAGAGGATGAATGCGGATGTGGCGGACACGGATGCCTTGAGCAGTATGCGTCAGCGACAGGTGTCGTACGAATCGCTAATAAGAAGCTTGCCGCTTCATCAGATAAGCCAAGTATCTTAAGAGATGATGAGGTAACAGCTAAGGCTGTATGGGATGCTGTTAAGGTTAATGATGAGATTGCAGTAGATGTAGCTAATGTATATGGCGAGT
>JAZLFL010000238.1:0-2784 GCA_045615825.1 Lachnospiraceae bacterium | reverse complement strand
AAGAATTGCCAAGTTTTAAGTTGGCTTCCAGCTCCGTCCTGTATTCATCTGGAGCAGAAGATAAGAAGCTTGATAGTCTTAAGACAAATTCTTCATTACCTTCTTCAACTCCGAAAGCAATATTATCAACAACACCCAGGGAATTAAGGATTGATACACCACCTTTGGCGAAACGTCCTGCATCGGCGGTTGCACAGACTACGGGCAGTTCGATAACTAAGTCGACGCCTTCTTTTAATGCCATAAGTGTACGAGCATATTTATCAACAACCGATGGTTCGCCACGCTGGGTGAAGTCACCACTCATTACTGCGATTACATAGTCGCTGCCAGTTTTCCTGACTTCGTTAATCTGATGTCTGTGACCATTATGAAATGGATTATATTCAGTTATGATTCCTGTTACTTTCATATTGGTAATCACTCCGAATAAGGGCGGATTATTCTGTAGCCCTGATAGTTAAAAAAATAACACAAATGTACGTAAAATAGTACAATTTACGGCCTTTTTGTCCTTGAAATTAGTGGTCGTAAATTATTATAATAATTATATAATTTTGCTACAAAAATGCAATGGAGGGAATATAGATGGGTGATTATATAGACAAGATTAAAGAGAAGGCCAGAAGCGATATTAAGACAATTGTTCTTCCAGAGACAACAGACAAGAGAACACTTATCGCTGCTTCACATATCGAGAAGGAAGGTATTGCCAATATTATCCTTGTTGGTAACGCTGAGAAAATTCATGATGGTGCTGGCTGGCTTGATATCGAACTTGATGGTATCGAGATTATTGACCCAACTAAGACTGACAGACTTGATACATATGTTGATACTTTATATGAACTTAGAAAAGCTAAGGGTATGACTCCTGAGAAGGCAAGAGATATCCTTCTTAACGATTATCTTACATTCGGTGTAATGATGGTTAAGTGTAATGACGCAGATGGAATGGTTGCAGGTGCATGTCATTCAACAGCTGATACACTTCGCCCAGCACTTCAGATTCTTAAGACTGCACCAGGCACTAAGCTTGTTAGCGGATTCTTCATTATGGATGTTCCTGACTGTGAGTTTGGTTACAATGGTACATTCTTATTCGCAGACTGTGGTCTTAACCAGGATCCTAATCCAGAAGAGCTTGCAGCCATTGCTGATACATCGGCTAAGTCGTTCAAGAACCTTGTAGGTGCTAAGGCATGTATCGCAATGTTATCACATTCTACTAAGGGTTCTGCTAAGCATCCACTTGTAGATAAGATGGTTGAGGCAACAAGAATTGCTCATGAGCAGTATCCTAACCTTGTTATTGATGGTGAGCTTCAGACAGATGCAGCATTAGTTCCATCTGTTGCTAAGAGTAAGGCTCCAGGCTCAGAGGTTGCTGGTAAGGCTAATGTTCTTATCTTCCCTAACCTTGATGCTGGTAATATTGGTTATAAGCTTGTTCAGAGACTTGGCAAGGCAGAAGCTTATGGTCCAATGCTTCAGGGTCTTGCAAAGCCTGTTAACGACCTTTCAAGAGGCTGTAGCTGGCAGGATATCGTAGGTGTAGTTGCACTTACAGCTGTTCAGGCGCAGTTAGTATAGTCTGACATATTTGGCATTGTTGATTATGGACTCGATGGTTTCTGTCGGGTCCTTTTTTTAATAGTAAGAAAGAGTATGGATTATCTGATTTATATAACATATATACTCATAATTGCATTAGTTATGTGGGGGATGTCCGTTAATCATGAAGGATATAACGAAGGCTATAATTCCCTTAAGCAGAGTAAGTCCATCCAGGGACTCTTTGCGATTCTTATCATGATTCATCATCTGTCGCAGAAGTTAAGTGAGCCAGGAACAGTTCCAGCCCAGTATGTTAAGCATGGACTCGATCCGTTTATGTATATTGGATATCTGCTGGTGGCATATTACTTCTTCAGTTCAGGATATGGACTGTATAAGAGCGTGAAGAGTAAGGAGAATTACCTTAGTGGTTTCCTGTTGAAGCATTTAACACCTGTAATAGTGGTGCTGGCGCTTTCCTCGTATGCATTCATGTACGTTGGGACTAATAATGGTCTGACAGAGGGCTTTAGCAGTCCGATGTCCCTGTTTGGACCTAATACCAATAATCCATATTCGTGGTATATATATGCGATAATTCTCTGTTACATTCTCTTTTATAATGCCTTTAAAAGAGCTAAGACTGACCGTGTGGCAATCACTGTGATTATCATAGGAATTGTACTGTATATCCTGTTCTGCAATTACTGGCTGTATGGTAACTGGTGGTATAACACAATTCTGTTATTCCCTGCAGGATTAATATATGCACTTAATGAAGAGAAGATTACTGATTATATTAAGACGGATTACAGAAGAAGTCTTATAACCAGTATCAGCGTTCTTATCCTGGGCTTTATTATGACTCAGTGGCTGTCAGATTTTACCTATAGGACAAATCTGCTGTTCGGCTATCAGGCGGGGCAGCTTCTTCTTGCAATACTTAGAAGTGTGACCTCAATGGCCTTCATCATGATGGTGCTACTAATCACGATGAAGGTGAAGCTTGGTAATAAGATTACTGATCTAGTGGGGGAGTGTACGCTTGAGTTCTATCTGATTCATGGACTGTATGTGCAGATATTCGCATATGAATTCCTTGGAGGGACTGGGAAGAGAATCTGCTATATTGAGAATCCGCTGCTGTATGTGGTGGTCGTGTTCATCTGCAGTGGTGTTACGGCTTATGTTGGGAAAATTGCGGTCGACTGGGTTGTTAACTGGCTG
>JAZLFL010000237.1:0-6503 GCA_045615825.1 Lachnospiraceae bacterium | reverse complement strand
GAGGATATTATTAAGCTTGAGGCACCCTATGATTACGCACCATGGTCAAGGATGCGAGGGATTGTGCTGTCACTTATAAAGGGCAGGCATACTCCCGTTAGTATGAAGATTACTATGTATCTTAAGCCAGATTTGATGAAGGCTGTCATTGGTGATGAGAATAGCCTTATTGACTACCTTATTATCAACCTGCATTTTACCAATGGAAGCATGAATGTAACATCCGGAGTCGCCTACAGAGAATTCACACTTGATAAGGATCAGGAGAAGATGTGGGATATCCATGTGGGAAAAATGCTTGAGACTCTGGGTGTATAGGATATTTACATATTGAAGTTTTAGCACTTAAAGAATAAGAAAGTATAGAGAGAAATTTGTATGAGACATTTTTTGGAAAACAGTGAACTTAAAGTCGAGATAGATTCGTTCGGAGCAGAGCTTAAGTCTGTACTTAACAAGAATAATTACAGAGAATATATGTGGTATGGCAATGGCAGATTCTGGGGCCGAACTTCGCCTGTGCTTTTCCCATTTGTAGGAAGCCTTAAGAATAAGCAGTATACATGGGAAGGCAATACCTATCCGATGGGTCAGCACGGATTTGCCAGAGACTATGAGCATGAAGTGGTAAGTAAGGATGATACCAGTATCTGGTTTAGTTTCAAAAGTAGTGATGAGACACTTGCCAGATATCCATTTTGTTTTGAACTACAGATTGGATATGAGCTTACAGGCAACACACTTAAGGTTCTCTGGAGGGTAATAAATCCGGATACTAAGACAATGTATTTCCAGATAGGTGCGCACCCAGCCTTCCTGTGTCCTATACATGGCGAGGAAGATAAGACTGGTTATAAGTTATATTTCGATGGTGTTAATGAGATTCATCACCATGGTAATATTGTGTCCACAGGCATGGCGCTTAGAGAAGATATTATTATGCCACTTGATAACGGAAGAGCTTTAATTACTAAGGATTTCTTTGACAGATGTACAATCATGGTTGAGGGCAATCAGACAGGACTTGTCGGAATAGAAGACCCGGCAGGCGAAAGAATTCTTGACGTCAAATTCAACACACCACTATTCGCAATCTGGTCGCCAGAAGGCAAGAATGCCCCGTTTATCTGCATTGAGCCTTGGTATGGAAGATGTGACGCGGACGACTTTGCCGGAGACTTAAGCGCAAGAGAGTTCACCAATGTTCTTGGTGCGGGGGAGGAATTTAGCGCTTCCTATGAGATGACATTCTACCAGGTATAGCACGGAGTACTATGGCACATGGAATACTATTCACTTAATCAGTATCTTAGGGATACTTTTGGTGAAAAAATATATAAGATTGCCCTTGATGGCGGCTTCACATGTCCTAACCGCGACGGACTGGTTGACAGAAGAGGATGCATATTCTGTTCGGGGTCGGGTTCAGGCGACTTTGCCGCAGACCGTAATAAATCCATTACGGAACAGATTAAGGAGGGCAGGTTAAGGGTTACAGCTAAGATGCCTGATGGTAACAATAAGTTTATTGCTTATCTTCAGGCATTTACTAATACATACGCACCAATAGATAAGCTTAGGAGCATCTATATGGAGGCGATAAGCCATCCGGATATAGTGAGTCTGTCCATTGCAACCAGGCCGGACTGTCTTAGCGATGAAGTAATAGCCTTAATCGATGAGATTAATCACATTAAGCCTGTGTGGGTGGAGCTTGGACTGCAGACGGTTCATAAGGATTCTTCAGATTATATAAGGCGTGGATACGAACTTGATGTATATGACAGTGCTGTCAGCAGACTGCACGCCATAGGGGTGCACATTGTTACACATGTAATCATAGGTCTTCCTGGAGAAGATAAGGAGAAGATGCTTGAAACGGTGCGGTATGTGGGCGACCTGGCGCGGAAA
This sequence comes from Lachnospiraceae bacterium, assembly GCA_045615825.1. Classification (GTDB taxonomy): domain Bacteria; phylum Bacillota; class Clostridia; order Lachnospirales; family Lachnospiraceae; genus Colinaster. Next base: position 4,592 of record JAZLFL010000237.1, on the reverse strand, counting down.
TTAACCCAAAAGAATATGACAGCAGCGTCAGAAGACGCCGGCCCGAAGTATGCCTACAGCAAGGAAGTCATCAATACATTAAGAAGCCACCCATTCGGCATTAAGCTACAGCTACTTCACGTGATAAGGGGTACGGATCTTGCCAAGGATTATGAAGCGGGAGTCTTCGATGTCTTATCCATGGATGAATATATTGATATAGTGACTGAGTCGCTGTCAGTTTTACCAAAGGATATGGTAATACACAGAATCACCGGTGATGGTGATAAGAGGACACTGATTGCGCCTCTCTGGAGCGGCGATAAGAAGAGAGTGCTTAATGCATTAAATAAGAGCATTCTGGCCAGGACTACGAATGAATAAAGAAGATGAAATACTTCAAAACAGAATAAAGGACCTCGCTGACAGATGCTACAAAAACAGTATGTACACCTTCACTGATTTCTTAAGCATGGCGGATGCGAATGCATTTTTTCAGATTGAGAGGGAGGTTAACTTCGTTAAGTATTCCATGTGGGGCGGCATAGAAGATGCTGAGCGTAAGGTGCTCAGATTCGGAAGTGAAGAGCAGTTGGGATATGAGGAAGACTATCCGATTACCGCGCTTCAGATTAAACCGCTTATGGCGAAGTTTTCCGATGATCTTACTCACAGGGATATTCTGGGAGCGCTTATGAATCTTGGGATAGAGAGAAGTGTGCTTGGCGACATATATCTTACGGGGAATGTTGCATATGTATTCTGTCTTAATACGATTGCTGAGTATATCTGTGACAGCCTAAGCCGTGTTAAGCATACCTCGGTAATGTGTACGGTAACCGACAGTGTGCCGGAGCTTGTAAACCGTGAGAAGATCGAGAAGACAATCCAGATACAGTCTGAGAGAATCGATGCTATAATATCTAAGGTCTATAACCTTTCAAGAAGTCAGTCGATACCACTTTTTATGGAAAAGAAGATATTCGTGAATGGAAGACAGTGTGAGAATAACAGCTACACCTGTAAGGCGAACGATGTAATCACGGTAAGGGGATTCGGAAGATTCGATTATGTGGGCGTGGGCGGAGTCAGCAAAAAGGGCAAGTTAAATGCCATAGTGAAAGTGATAGCGAGATAAATGAATGCGGTCGCGGTTGCCCGGCCAGCGTAATGAGGACATATATATGAGAACAATGGAATTTAAAATGGAGCGTCAGGGCGTTGTGAAAAAGGGCGATCATATTACAGTGACAGAAGGATCACTTCCGAGTGGATTCTATTACTACACAATCGACCCATCCCTTGCGATGAGCTATAATATCGCCTTCACAGACAGACTTTCGGTTATGGAAGGTGATGTTATTGATGTTATTCAGAATGCGAGAGGCTTTTACGTGACAGTTGCATTCGATGAGTAAGTGATACCTTGTGGACACTGTCATCGGTCATTGTCACCTTGCCGAGAGCATATTCCTTAATGAATTTAGTATTAATTATCTCTCTGCGGTTAATTATCTTAAAGCTTTCGAAGCTTTCAATATCCCTTATCAGGGAATCAATAAAAGTGGTAGCGACTCTTACGCTGCCATCAGTAAAGTGCACATCCGTCGTATATCCGTTATTAACGAAGTATGCGACCTCATTCTCCTTAACATAGAAAGCCTCATACTGATTACGAAGCTCTATAGTAGGGATATAGTTATCCTTCTTCTGGTGAATGACCTCCTCGATAACCAGAGTCAGGTCCGCCACCTTAATAGGCTTATTCATGAATACTGTGTTGGGAAGCATCTCCCCGGAAAGTCGGTAATCAATTGTTGAGATGCAGAATACGATTGGCGAGAGTATTCCCTTGTCCCTTATGGCCTTGGCAATTCCGTAGGAATCACATATCGGATCCGTGGAATCAAGGAAGTAGACGTCGTATACGAGAGCCGCATTGACAATTGCCTCAACCCCGCCGAAGGTATCAATATAGAATACTCCTGTTGTATTAACTCTTCTGTCTGACTCGCGGCTAAGAAGGCGTTCCATCTGCTTTCTGTCGCCAGGATCGCTATCGCACAGCGCGATATGTAATGATGTATCCATGTTCTTAGAACTCTCCCCCAATAAGATAACTAAGAATAAGCTACGGTAAAAGTGGCCGCAACTGACCTACAGGAGCGCAATCTCGAATGGTGACATTACCACTGCAACAGTGATGGCAATCTGAATAATAAGGATGATTGGCATACCTATAGTGAAAATTCTGTGTCTTGTCTTATGACGGAAGGTGTACATTCCAAGGATTGAACCTAAGCTTCCACCAATAACTGCCACTAAGAATAGGGTAGCTTCCGGAATACGGAAGCTTCTTCTTATCGCACGTCTTTTATCTATTCCCATAAGAGCAAAACCAATCATATTTACAATAATTAAATAGCTTATTATTAATCTTAATACACTCATGGAATAAGTATACCATATCGGAGGGTTATTCATGTGCAAAAAATATTGTATATTGATGCCATTTTGAATGTTACCGGGGACAGCAATTTGGGATTTTATGCATAAAAACAGAAGATATACAGCTGATTTTGCATAAAAGCCATATAATTTGCGCATTTACTTGCATAATATTCAATACATATGTATATTATGCATGATATTCACATGAAAAATCATAAAATAAACAAGAGAACTTACTTATGTATATGTGTTCTCCACGGTTGAAAAATAAGTGCCACTAGGATATGATAATAATTTGGAGAAAAATGTTATGGTACGTGTAATGACAATAGAGGATTATGAGCAGGTTAAGGCTCTCTGGCTTACAATCAAGGGCTTCGCAATCAGAAGCATTGATGATTCGTATGAAGGCATTGAGAGATTCTTAAGACGTAATCCGACAACAAGTGTGGTGGCAATTGAAGAAGGGAAGGTAGTTGGAGCAATCCTTTGTGGACATGATGGCAGAAGAGGCTGTCTGTACCATGTATGTGTAGCTCCAGAATATAGACGCAAGGGTATTGGTAAGGCAATGGTTGTGTTCTGTATGAAGGCACTTCAGGAGGAAGGCATCAGTAAGGTTAGTCTTATCGCATTTACCAAGAATGATATTGGCAATGCCTTCTGGAAGCAGATTGGATGGACGAAGAGAGAAGATCTTAATTACTACGACTTCACACTTAATACAGAGAATATAATCAGGTATATCGAGTAAGCCAGGCTACGGTATAACCTTTGAAAGGAATAATTATGAAGCAGATTACAGGTGGTATTACAGCAGCTAAGGGCTTTATGGCAACAAGCTGCGAAGCAAATATTAAGTATAAGGACAGGACCGACATGGCTATGGTGTACTGCAAGACACCTTCAGTATGTGCCGGCGTGTTCACAAGCAATGTTGTTAAGGCAGCATGTGTTCAGTGGGATATGCAGCTTGCTGCATCCGGTGAACCAATGCATGCGGTAGTTATTAACTCAGGTATCGCTAATGCCTGTACAGGTAAGGAAGGCTTTGATGCCTGCGAGGCAACAGCTAAGGCTGTAGAGGAGCATCTGGGAGTTCCATATAAGAGTGTTGCAGTTGCATCAACTGGTGTAATTGGAATGCAGCTTCCAATTGAGAAACTTACAACAGGTGTTGGTAAGATGGCAGGGACGCTTGATGGTTCAATTGAGGCTGGAACAGCAGCTTCCAAGGCTATCATGACAACAGATACAGTCAATAAGGAAGTTGCAGTCACTTTTACCGTAGGAGGTGTGGATGTAACTCTTGGTGGTATGAGCAAGGGTTCAGGAATGATTCATCCTAATATGTGTACTATGCTTGCTTTCTTAAGCTCGGATGTGGCTATATCAAAGGCGCTTCTGCAGGAGGCATTAAGCGATGTGGTTCAGGACACCTTCAACATGATTACAGTTGACGGCGACACATCAACTAACGACACACTTATGGTTATGTGTAATGGTCTTGCAGGTAACCCTGAGATTAAGGAAAAGGGTGAAGACTTCGACGCCTTCAAGGAGGCTCTGTCTTATGTATGTACTTTCCTTGCGCGTAAGATGGCAGCCGATGGCGAGGGCGCAAGCAAGCTTTTCGAGTGTAAGGTTGTGAATGCGGCAAGCAAGGAGGATGCAAGAACCTTATCCCGTGCGGTTGTTGGTTCGAACCTTTCCAAGGCAGCAATTTTTGGATGCGATGCCAACTTCGGAAGATTCCTATGTGCAATGGGATATTCGGGAGCTAAGTTTGACCAGAATAATGTGGAGTTATTCTTCGTAAGCAAGGCAGGAAAACTTCAGGTATTTGATCATGGAACACCACTTGAGTTCGATGAGGACTTCGCAGTGGCTATCATGAAGGAAGATGAGGTAACAGTATACGTTGATATGCACGAGGGTACGGCAGAAGCTACAGCCTGGGGATGTGACCTCACATATGATTATGTAAAGATTGACGCTGATTACAGAAGCTAGGATACATGGAGGAATTATGGAAAATATACAGCCAAAGGAAATGAATGAAGTAATCAAGAAGGCCGAGGTATTCATTGAGGCCCTTCCTTATATTCAGCAGTCTAATAGAAACATTATCGTAGTTAAGTACGGTGGATCTGCCATGACGG
>JAZLFL010000236.1:0-12510 GCA_045615825.1 Lachnospiraceae bacterium | reverse complement strand
GAATCGCTAATAAGAAGCTTGCCGCTTCATCAGATAAGCCAAGTATCTTAAGAGATGATGAGGTAACAGCTAAGGCTGTATGGGATGCTGTTAAGGTTAATGATGAGATTGCAGTAGATGTAGCTAATGTATATGGCGAGTATCTTGGTAAGGGTCTGGCAGCAGTAGCCAATGTAGTTAACCCACAGATATTCGTTATCGGTGGTGGCGTATCCAAGGCTGGCGAGGTATTAATCGAGTATATGGAGCCACACTTCATGAAGTACGCATTCCCAGGTGCCAAGAATGCCAGGTTCGTATTAGCTAAGCTCGGTAACGATGCCGGTATTTATGGTTCAGCGAGATTAGTATTGGATAAATAATCTTTATGTTAGATTTATCATTTGATAATAAGTTATTGAATATCATCCCTGAGGAGAGTCTCTTCAGGGATGAGCCTATGTATAAACATACTACTTTCCGTGTTGGCGGTAATGTAAGCAGATACGTTGTACTCTCTAAGGTTGAGGAGATTCAGGGAGTCATCTCGCTCTGTAAGGAGGAAGGGGTAGACTACTGGATAATAGGCAACGGAAGTAATCTTCTTGTATCCGATGAGGGTCTTGATGGTGTATGCATCGAGATCGGAGATGGTATGAAGAATATCAGTATCTCCATGGAGGAAGATGAGGCGATATTACATGCAGACGCAGGTGTATTGCTTAGTATGCTTGCTTCGTTTGCTCTTAAGAATTCGCTTACAGGTCTTGAGTTCGCTGCAGGTATTCCTGGAACCGTGGGTGGAGCCATGGTTATGAATGCCGGAGCTTATGGCGGTGAGATGAAGGATATAGTTAGAAGCGTTACAGCGCTTGATCCTGAGACTAATGAGATTGTTACCATTCCCTGTGAGGAGATGGCGTTCGGCTACAGAAGCAGTATTGTTAAGAGCAGGGGATTAATTGTAGTCGCAGCCGATTTTGCCCTTGGTAAAGGAGATGCGACTGAGATTAAGGCTAGAATGGACGAGCTTGCAGTAAGGAGGCGTGACAAGCAGCCTTTAGAGTATCCATCTGCCGGTTCGACCTTCAAGCGTCCGGAAGGATTCTTCGCAGGTAAGCTTATTCAGGACAGTGGTCTTATGGGCTACAGTGTTGGCGGAGCAGCAGTATCTGATAAGCATGCGGGCTTTGTGATTAATAAGGATAAGGCAACGGCGACAGATATATACAGACTGATCAAAGAGGTTACAGAGGCTGTATATGCTGATACAGGTGTCAGACTTGAGCCCGAAGTGATAATGCTTGGAAAGTTCAGGATGTAGGTATGAGATTTGTAATTGTCACAGGTATGAGTGGCGGTGGTAAGAGAACCGCACTTAAAATGCTGGAGGATATGGGATTCTACTGCGTGGATAATCTTCCTATTCCTCTTATTGATAAATTCGTGGAGCTTATTGCTACTCCTAACAGCGAGATCAGTAAGGTTGCGCTAGGTCTGGATGTCAGAGCGGATCAGGACTTTGAGCGGGCAACTGAGATTATCTCTAATATGCGTGCAAACGGCTATTCCTTCGAGGTAATATTCATGGATGCCAATGATGCTACTCTTATTAAGAGGTATAAGGAGAGCAGGCGCGTTCATCCACTGTCTGCCTCACAGGCCGAGAGAGTTGAGGACGGAATTGCTAAAGAGCGTAAGATACTCGAAAAGATGAAGCAGAATTCGGATTATGTATTTGATACTTCGAGGCTGTTAACGCGAACTCTTAAGGAAGAGCTGGATAAGATATTCGTAACCGGTGAAGGATATAATAATCTGATGGTTAATATTCTGTCATTTGGTTTCAAGCATGGGATTCCGGCAGATGCGGATCTGGTATTTGATGTCAGATTTCTACCGAATCCATTCTATATAGATGAACTTAAGTTCAAAACGGGTAATGATAAGCCCGTACAGGATTACGTCATGTCCTTCCCGGAGGCAGGACAGTTTTTAGATAAGCTGGAGGATCTTTTGAGATTCTTGATTCCGGGTTATATTAATGAAGGTAAATATCAGCTGGTAGTAGCCATTGGCTGTACTGGCGGTCAGCATAGATCGGTAACACTTGCTAATGAATTATATGGCAGACTAAAAAGCGGCGCAGGTTACGGCCTGTCTGTAAGTCACAGGGATGCCAAGATTAGCTTGTAGGCTTAAAGGAGCATGTAATGTCATTCTCGGGAGCAGTTAAAGAGGAAATAGCAAGAGCGAACATCGGAGCAAGACACTGTCAGCTCGCGGAGCTTGCTGCCATTGTGCAGTTGGGCTGCCATCTTGGCAAGGATTCTAATGGAAAAACTGCTATTTTATTTAATAGTGATAATGATGCCCTACAGAGAAAATACTTTACATTGCTAAAGAAAACATTTAATATAGGTACGTTGAGCGAGCTAGAAGGTGAGAAGGCCTGGGAACTGCTTCAGGCGCTTAAGCTGGTGACCCCGGAAGGGGCACTCCGTAATTTTAGCGAGCCGGTAAGCCCTTTGCTTATTAAACAGTCATGCTGTAAGCGTGCATTTCTGAGGGGAGCATATTTAAGCATTGGTTCAATGAGCGACCCGAAGGGAAGCTACCATCTTGAACTGGTATGTGATAATGAAGCTCAGGCCAGTCAGATTTGTGAACTTATTGCTGACTTTGAATTAGAAGGAAGAATAATCGTAAGGAAGAAGCACTACGTGGTATACATGAAGGAGTCAGGAAGCATTGTTGATTTCCTTAATGTAATTGATGCCAATGTTGCTTTAATGGAGATGGAGAATGAACGAATTATTAAAGAGGTTCGTAATTCCGTCAACAGAAGAGTTAACTGTGAGGCAGCCAATATTACCAAGACTGTTAATGCATCTGCCAAGCAGATTGCAGAGATAGAACTTCTTCGTGACAGATATGGATTGCATAATCTGCCAGTGGGTCTCCGTGAGATTGCAGAGGTAAGATTAGAGCATCCGGATGCCACCTTGGCCGAGCTGGGAGAATTCTTAGATCCTCCGGTTGGGAAAAGCGGTGTTAATCATAGATTAAGAAGATTGAGTGAGATTGCGCAAGGTTTATAGAAGCGTTAGGAGGAGAAGTGTTATGAAGTCTAAGGAGATAACCATTCGGTTGGAGAATGGCCTTGAGGCACGCCCTGTTGCATTACTGGTGCAGGAGGCAAGTAAGTACGACAGTACAGTGTATTTAGAGGCCGACAACAAGAAGGTTAATGCTAAGAGCATCATGGGAATGATGAGTCTTGGTCTTGATGCGGGTGAGAAGGTTAAGGTCATTACAGATGGTCCTGATGAGGACGCTGCAATGGAAGGCATCGAGAATTATTTAAGCAATAAATAATTATAATATTAGATTTCTAAGGTCAAGCGTATGCTTGACCTTTTCTTTTGCGATGTCTTGTTATATAATGACAAGGATGAATTATTTCGTCAGAATTGATCAATTTTAACGGAGGTAACAAAATGGCTTTAGTTACAACAACTGAAATGTTTAAGAAAGCTTATGATGGCGGATACGCTGTTGGTGCTTTCAATGTTAACAACATGGAGATTGTTCAGGGTATTACAGAGGCAGCTGGTGAGCTGAATAGCCCTGTTATTCTTCAGGTTTCTAAGGGTGCACGTGCTTACGCTAACCACACATATCTTGTTAAGTTAGTAGAGGCAGCTGTAGCTGAGAATCCCCAGATTCCAATCGCTCTTCACCTTGATCATGGTGATAGCTTCGAGCTTTGCAAGAGCTGTATCGATGGTGGCTTCACATCAGTTATGATTGATGCATCTTCTAAGTCTTTCGAGGACAACATCGCTCTTACTAAGCAGGTAGTTGAGTACGCTCATGATAAGGGCGTAGTAGTTGAGGCAGAGCTTGGTACACTTGCTGGTATCGAGGATGAGGTTTGTGTAGAGGCTGGTAATGAGGCTTATACAAGACCAGAAGAAGTTGAGGAGTTCGTTGATAAGACAGGTTGTGATTCACTTGCAATCGCTATCGGAACATCTCATGGTGCTTACAAGTTCACTGCTGATCAGTGTACAAGAAATGAGGAAGGTATCCTTGTTCCACCACCACTTCGTTTCGACGTTCTTGAAGAGATCATCAAGAAGCTTCCAGGCTTCCCAATCGTTCTTCATGGATCATCTTCAGTTCCACAGGAGTTCGTTGCAATGGTTAACGAGTTCGGCGGAAGCATGCCAGATGCTGTAGGTATCCCAGAGAGCCAGCTTCGTCAGGCTGCTAAGCTTGCTGTATGTAAGATCAATATCGACTCAGATATCCGTCTTGCTATGACAGGTACAATGAGAAAGTACTTCGCTGAGAATCCATCACACTTCGATCCACGTCAGTACCTTAAGCCAGCTCGTCAGGCTGTTAAGGAAATGGTTGCACATAAGATCGTTAACGTTCTTGGTTCAGACGGAAAGGCTTGATTATAGCCCAATAATATCGAATTGCAATTCAAAGCCCCCATGCAATGCATGGGGGCTTTTTGTTAGGTGTCTGTTATCTATCTGCCATCTTCTCTGGCTCTTCGTATTCAACGCCGAATGTGTCAACTGTAATGCTCTTGATCACCTGATCTTCAAGTGGACGGTCATTCCAGTCTGTTGTAGTCTCAGCAATCTTGTTAACGACATCCATGCCCTCTGTAACCTTACCGAAAGCTGCATAAGCGCCATCGAGGTGTGGGCTTGTCTTATGCATGATGAAGAACTGTGATCCAGCTGAATCTGGATGCATTGCTCTTGCCATTGATAAAACACCCTCTGTGTGCTTGAGATCGTTAGCAAAGCCGTTCTGAGCGAACTCGCCCTTGATAGAGTAGCCAGGGCCACCCATTCCTGTTCCGTTAGGACATCCGCCCTGGATCATAAAACCCTTGATAACTCGGTGGAAGATAAGTCCATCGTAGAAATTTTTGTTAATAAGTGAGATGAAGTTATTAACAGACTGTGGAGCTACTTCAGGATAGAGCTCAGCCTTAATAACATCGCCATTTTCCATGGTAAAAGTAACTATTGGATTCTGTGCCATGTTTATAATTCCTTTCGTATTTGATAAAATCATTGCATGAATATTGTAATTGATATTAAACAATTTGTGAATACGCCACTTGTCTGTGACACAGAACCATACCTGTATGTATCAGATGATCCGGCAGAGATTAAAAGATTATCTGACATGGGCCATATTGTGGTACCAGTTCTTACAGAGGCTAATAGGGATGAAGACTTCTCTTCTTATAAGTATGTCATAACTGATCCTGATGAAGTGGATGATGATTACTATATTAAGATATGGCAGAGGTATGCGAACCTTCCGTGGGAGATTCTTACGACTAAGAGATGCGTTGTAAGAGAGATGGCACCGGAGGATGTCAGTGCACTTTATGAAGTATATGCAGATGAATCCATTACTAAATATACTGAGCCACTGTTTCCTGAATATGAGGATGAGCTTGAATATACCAGGAACTATATAGATAAGGTATATTCATATTTTGGATTCGGAACCTGGGTTATTGTTAATAAGGAAGATGGTAAGATTATTGGCAGGGCAGGCTTCAATTACAGGGAAGGCTATGAAGAGCCTGAACTTGGTTATGTAATTGGTAAGCAGTACCAGAATAAAGGATATGCGACTGAGGTCTGTGAGGCTATTCTGGAATATGGATATGGAGAACTGGGATTTGACCGGGTATCCGCATTCTCACATAAGGACAATATTCCAAGCTTAAGACTGTTAATCAGGCTTGGATTTGAGAAGGTTAATGAGGGGGTAGAGTTAGGTTTTATTGGTAATACGGATAAATTGGTGCTTGATCAGTTCATTTCAAAAAAATATTAAAATTCTTTATTTTTGCTTGAAAAAACTATGTTGTTCATAATTTGTTCATAATCTATTTCCAAAATGTATAAATTGTTTGTATAGTTTGGACATTTTTGATAATTATACTTAAAGCATAAGATAAAGATAATAAATGATATTTAACAAGATAAAACTTTTTCATAATAAAAATGCCAAGCACGAAGTGCTTGGCATCCTCCCTTTTTAAACCTATATTTAAAAGAAGCTGTAACGACTACAGCTTCTTTTTTATTGTCGTGTGTCCGGCAAAGCTGGACCACTCTTGCCACTTGTTCGAGAAGTTCTTTGTGTATTTCGACGAAAAAGTTTTCCAACAATTTCCCTTTGTTTTAGATAAAATTGCACAAAAAAATGTATCCAAAACTATGGAATTTATATTCATTTTCTATTAATATATATAGAGTATACATAATGAGGGGCACTTTTTGGATTATTTGAATTGTGCAAAAACTACAATAGGAGAAGTGATATGGTATCTAATCAGGTATTGCAGAGTACTATAGAGGGCCTGAAAACCATCGCGCGTATCGAAGTATGTGTTGTGGATATTGATGGAAAGGTAGTTGCATCAACAGATTACTCGATGGAAGCATATGCAAAGGAAGCAGTTGAGTTCACGAAGTCACCTGCCGATAGTCAGGAGTTATCTGGATGTCAGTTTTTCAAGATATATGATGATGGACAGCTGGAATATGTATTAGTTGTGTCTGGATCGAATGAGGACATATTCACACTTGGCAAGATGGTAGCTTTCCAGATTCAGGGACTGATTGTTGCATATAAGGAAAGATTCGATAAGGATAATTTCATCAAGAATCTTCTTTTGGACAACCTGCTTTTAGTTGATATCTTCAGCAGAGCCAAGAAGCTCCATATTCAGCCTGAGGTAAGAAGAGTAGCAATCATTATTGAGGGAACTACTGCCAAGGATAAGAATGTGTTAGAGATAATGCGTACTAACTTTGGAAGCAATACCAAGGACTTTATCACAGCCGTTGATGAGAATAATGTTATTGTTGTTAAGGAGCTTAAGGCTAACGAGACAGAGGAAGATATTTCCAAGTATTGTGCAGCCTATATGGAAGTTCTTCATCAGGACAATGTCGATGATGCAAGAATAGCATTTGGTACAATAATTAAAGAGATTAAGGAAGTGAGCCGCTCCTACAAGGAAGCCAAGATGGCTTTGGATGTTGGCAAGATATTCTTCGAGACCAGAATCATAATTGCTTACAGCGAGCTTGGTATAGGACGTCTTATTTATCAGCTTCCAATCCCTCTTTGTAAGCTGTTCATCAAGGAGATCTTCGATGGCAAGAGCCCTGATGATTTCGATGAGGAGACACTTGTTACAATTACCAAGTTCTTCGAGAACAGTCTTAATGTATCTGAGACATCAAGACAGCTTTACATTCACCGTAATACCTTAGTATATCGTCTTGACAAGCTCCAGAAGCTCACAGGACTTGACTTAAGAGTATTCGAAGACGCAATCACTTTTAAAATAGCATTAATGGTAGTTAAGTACATGAACTACATGGAGACACTTAATTACTAATAACCACTTATAAAAAGGAGAGTAAGACATTGGCATTTGGTAGAAAGAAAAAGACTCGTTCAATACCACAGGATGAGATTATCAGCATAGATAATGTCACCATGACCTACAATAATGCTGCTTCCCCAGCTCTTAATGGCGTAAGTCTTAAGGTTAAGAGGGGCGAGTTTGTATTCATCGTAGGTGACAGTGGATCTGGTAAATCAACACTGATCAAGCTTCTGCTTCGTGAGTTAACACAGACTTCAGGTGATATCTATGTTAACGGTATTAATCTTCAGAGACTTCGTCACAGACAGATACCTAAGTACAGAAGAAACCTTGGTGTAGTATTCCAGGATTTCCGTCTGCTTAAGGATCGTAATGTATATGAGAATGTTGCGTTTGCACAGAGAATTGTACAGACACCTAACAGACTTATTAAGAGAAATGTTCCGGCAATCCTTTCAATCGTTGGACTTGCTGGTAAGTATAAGGCTAAGCCTAAGCAGTTATCAGGTGGAGAGCAGCAGAGAGTTGCTCTGGCCCGCGCGCTTATCAATAAGCCACCGATACTGCTCTGTGATGAGCCTACTGGTAACCTTGATCCTAAGAATTCATGGGAAATCATGAAGTTACTTGAGCAGATTAATAAGAGAGGTACAACTATTCTTATTGTTACTCATAACAGAGAGATCGTTAATGAAATGCAGAAGCGAGTTGTTACTATGAAGAAGGGTGTCATAGTAAGCGACGAGGAGCAAGGAGGCTATATCGATGAGAATTAGTACTTTCTTCTATACAATCAAGCAGGGATTCCGCAATATATTCAGGAACGCATGGTTCTCACTTGCATCCCTTGCAACAATTGGTTCATGCTTACTTCTGTTTGGTATTTTCTATTCAGTAGTAGCTAACTTCCAGAGCATTGTTAAGAATGCAGAATCTGGAGTAGCCGTAACAGTATTCTTCGATGAAGGCTTAAGCGATGAAGAGAAGCAGCACATTGGTGAGCTTATCTTAGACCGTAAGGAAGTAGACAGAATTAATTTCGTATCTGCTGACGAGGCCTGGGACAGCTTCAAGGATGAGTATCTTGGAGAATATTCAGAGGGTTTCACTGAGAACCCACTTGAGGATTCTGAGAACTACGAGATTTACATGAAGGACATCTCACTTCAGAGCAGTCTCGTAACATATTTGAATACAGTGCCTGGCATAAGACAGGTTAACAGCTCACAGCAGACAGCTGATGCATTATCCGGTGCCAACCAGCTTATCAGCTATATTTCCCTTGGTATCATCGGAATTCTTCTTGCTGTATCAATCTTCCTTATCAGCAATACCGTTACAATCGGTATCTCTGTTCGTAAGGAAGAGATTGGTATTATGAAGTACATTGGTGCAACGGACTTCTTCGTTCGTGCTCCATTCGTAGTAGAGGGTCTTATCATTGGACTTGTTGGAGCAGCCATTCCACTTGGACTCATCTACTTTATCTACATTAAGGCACTTGAGATGATTCTTTCGAGATTCTCAGAGATTGGATCAATTCTCACATTCCTTCCTGTTGAGACTATCTTCCAGACACTTATTCCTATTTCGCTTGGAATTGGTGCCGGAATTGGTTTCCTTGGAAGCTTTATAACTGTTAGAAAGCACTTGAAGGTTTGATAATTAATGTCATTTAGGGTAAAAAGAGGGCTACTGTCTATGCTGGCAGTCCTGATATCCTTGAGTACGGTAATTGTTTATTCAACACCTGTTCATGCTGATCCTGAAGCGCTTGAAGCAAGTATTAAAGAGAAGCAGGCGCAGATTCAGGAGGCAGAGAAGGAGAAGAAGAAGATTCAGGGCAGCTTAACAGATGTTAAGAAGATGGTAGCCAGTCTTGAGACACAGAAGGCAGACCTTGAAGCTTTTGTTACGGAGCTTGATGAAGATCTTGCGGAAGTTGAAGCAAAGATTGCAGAACTTAAGGAATTAATTGCTAACAAAGAGAATGAAATAGAAGAGACAGAGGCAGAGCTTGCTGAGGCTGAGGAAATACAGGCAACCCAGTACGCCAATATGAAGAAGCGCATTAAGTTCATGTACGAGAAGGGTGATACCTTCTATCTTGACCTGCTTTTCACTGCGAGTTCCTTCGGTGATATGATCAATAAGGCTGATTATGCTGAGAAGATGTCTGAATATGATGCCAACAAGCTTGAGGAGTATAAGCAGACCTGTGAGTACATCAATGCATGTAAGGATCAGTTAGAGGTTGAGAAGGAGCTTTTGGATGAGGCCAAGGCAAAGGTTGATGAAGAAGAGGCTAATCTTGAGCAGTTAATCGAGACTAAGGAAGGCGAGATTAATGCGACAAGCGCTGACATCAACAATAAGGAAGCAGCCATTAAGGAATATGAGGCATATCTTGCCGAGCAGGCTGCTACGATTCAGGCCCTGGAGGCGGCGGTTGCAGCAGAGAGAGCACAGTTAGCCGAAGAGACGGGACAGCGACTCAGCTATGATGGTGGTATGTTCAAGTGGCCATGCCCATCCTACAGCAGAATCTCGGATGACTACGGTAATCGTATACATCCGACTCTTGGAGTACAGAAGTTCCATAATGGTATAGACCTTGCAGCACCAAGTGGTTCGCCGATTCTTGCTGCCTACGATGGTAAGGTTGTTGCTTCTGACTATAATGCATCAATGGGTAATTATATAATGCTTAACCATGGTGATGGATTATATACTATATACATGCATGCATCAGCACTTTACGTATCCAAGGGAGATACTGTATCACGAGGACAGAAGATTGCCGGAGTTGGTACGACAGGTCGTTCGACAGGTAATCACCTGCACTTCAGCGTTCGTAAGGATGGCAATTATGTCAGTCCTTGGAACTATTTAAGTAGATAATAATTAGCAGGGGGGATGAGATGCCCTCCTGCTATATTTGTTGTAAAGGAAGTTGGAATGGAAGACTTAAGAGAAGAGGTTAATTTACCAACAGAAGAGATTCCTAAGAAAAAGAAAAGGGATACACATTTTCTGGTAGGCTTATTTAGTGGAATGCTTTTAACACTTGTGCTTATTGGTGTAATATGGGGCATTTTCAACGGTTATAAGATTTTAAACCGATATAAGGCCATTAAGGAAGTTGGTAAAATGGATGCCACTGTTGTTACTGGCAATAAGGAATTAGTGACCCCGAAGCTTATCACCAAGCTTGGTACACTTGAGAGCGTGGCTGACAGATATTTCTATGATGAGTATTCCACGGAGGATATAGAAGAGAGTATCTACCAGGGTTTTGTTAACGGACTTAATGATAAGTATGCCAAATATTACTCCAAGGAAGAACTCAAGAAGCTTCAGGAGGATTCAGGTGGATATTACTGTGGTATCGGTGCGTATGTAAGCTATAATGAGGATCTTGATTACTGTGTAATTGCCGGTACTATGGAGGGCGCTCCAGCCAAGGAAGTGGGCCTCAGGGAAGGTGATATCATATATATGATTGACGGAGTTGACACCCAGGGAATGGAACTATCAGATGTTGTTGCGATGATTAAGGGTGACGAGGGTACTGTTGTGCACATGTCCTTAGTCAGAGACGGTGAGGTATTAGAGTTCGATGTTAAGCGCGCCAAGGTTGATACAATAAGCGTCAGCCATGAGATGTTAGAGGATAATATCGGATACATTGCAATATCTGAGTTTGATGGTAATACAGCGGATCAGTTCACGGAAGCTCTGGCTGTTTTAAAGGACGGCGGTGCCAGAGGAATAATAATAGATTTAAGAGGAAATCTTGGTGGTAACCTGGATGCTGTATGTCAGATGTGCCGGGAGATTCTGCCAGAGGGCCTGATTGTATATACCGAAGATAAGTATGGAAGAAGAGAAGAATATACATGCGACGGTTCTAACGAGCTTAAGCTTCCACTTGCAGTACTGGTTAACGGATATTCTGCGTCTGCTTCAGAGATTATGACAGGTGCTATCAAGGACTACGGAATTGGAACCGTTGTTGGTACAGTGACCTATGGAAAGGGAATTGTTCAGAAAGTAATAAGCTTATCTGATGGATCTGCATTTAAGCTTACAGTCAGCAGATACTTCACACCAAACGGTGTATGTATTCATGGTGAGGGCATTAAGCCTGATATAGAGGTTGAACTGGATGCAGATGCATATTATGAAGAGGGAAAAGATAATCAGCTGGATGCAGCAGTTGCGGAGATACACCGTAAGTGGGAATCGGCTGAGTAAATACAGGGGGAATAAAAATGCGTAACTTTAAAAATGAAAGTATAACAGCAAAGATGCCATGGGCTAATCATGTAGGGGAGATTCCGTTATATCTTGATTACTTTGAAGGATCAATGTATGAGAAGCTTGAGGAAATTGCTCATAAGTATCCTAAGAATATAGCCTTTGATTTCATGGGTAAGTCAACAACATATGAAGAGATGATTGAGCAGATTAATACATGCGCAAAGGCTCTTAAGACAATCGGTATTCGTGAGAATGACAAGGTAACTATCGCGATGCCTAACTGCCCACAGGCCATCTATATGTTCTATGCTGTTAACCTTGTTGGTGGTATTGCCAATATGATTCATCCTCTTTCTGCAGAGAAGGAGATTGAATTCTACTTAAACGAATCTGAGAGTGTTACTGCAATCACTCTTGATCAGTTCTACAACAAATTCGAGAATATTCGTAAGAACACTAAAGTGGTTAACATAATTATTGCCAGTGTTAAAGATGCGCTTTCCAAGCCTATCAAGGCAGGATATATGCTTACGGAGGGACGCAAGATTAAGAAGATTCCTAAGGATGCTCCAGTTATCAGATGGAATGATTTCATGAAGCTTTCCAAGGCCTGCTTCTACAACTATAAGGTTGAAAAGGGCTTCGATGATCCAGCTGTTATTCTTTATTCGGGTGGAACAACAGGAACAACCAAGGGTATTGTCCTTACCAATGGTAACTTCAACTCCCTTGCAGAGCAGATTGTTGCTACCAATCCTATGTACAGAGTTGGAGATAAGATGTTAGCAGCCATGCCTCTGTTCCATGGATTT
>JAZLFL010000235.1:0-5508 GCA_045615825.1 Lachnospiraceae bacterium | reverse complement strand
GATTGGAATAGGAGTTGCTGTAGCACTTTTAACAGGTGATAAGAGGGCGCAGCAGAGGGGACTTAATGGTGATCTGGTATATGGACTTACCATCGCAGCGGTAGTTCTTGGCTTTATGTGTGCCAGGGTACTCTTTATTCTTACTAAGTGGAGCGATTTTGTTAAGGATCCCAAGGGCTTCCTCACAGGCGCTGGATTCGTTGTATTCGGTGGTATTATTGGAGGCATAATAACGGTATTTGTATACTGTAAGCTTCATAAGGTGAACGGGCTTGATTATATAGACCTTATGGCACCTTCGGTTGCGCTGGCACAGGGCTTTGGCCGAATCGGATGCCTGCTTGCGGGATGCTGTTATGGCCGTGAGACAACCAGCCCAATTGGTATAGTATTTACTCATTCCGACTTCGCACCTAATGGCGTCAGACTCTTACCTACACAGATCATTATGTCAGTGGGAGACTTCATCATCGCAGGCATATTGCTGTGGTATGCGAGCAAGCCACGCAAGCGCGGACAGATTACATGTGTGTGGCTGGCAATGTACAGTGTCGGAAGATTCGCAGTAGAGTTCTTACGTAACGATTACAGAGGTAATATTGGTATATTATCAACATCGCAGTTCATCGGTATCATTATGTTTGTAGTGGTAGTTCTTATATTCTTCTTCGGATTGCCACTGCTTAACAGGGAGAAGGAATAATGGCTATATGCGATACATGTGTCAATTACACATACGATGAGGACTATGAATATTATGTCTGTGATGTGGATCTGGATGAAGATGAGTACAGACTGTTCCTAACAGGCAATAATAATTCGTGCCCATACTATCAGTTGGATGATGAGTATGCGATTGTAAGGCATCAGGCCTTCTAAGAGGCTTATTATATAAGAAGGAAAATATGAATAAGATTGAATTCGTTGATACATTAAGGAGAAGCATATCGTCGGTTGGTGATTATGCTTTTGTTAATGAGACAATTGATTATTATCAGAATTATATAGAGACAGCTATCAGGCAGGGACGTAGCGAGGAAGAGGTAATGGAAGAACTCGGGGATCCAAGACTGATTGCGAAGTCGATTCTTGCCAGTCGTGGGGTAGCAGGTGCCACAGAGACTGTGGAAGAGGATAATGTGGCAAGGGAGTCGAATAAGGTACACATCAGTACAAGGAGTGGCAGACAGTTCGTTGTTCCAGCCTGGCTTGTGAGGGCAGGGCTGATTGCAGGTACAATTGCGATAGTTGTTTTAGTTGGAGCACTGGCTATCAAGCTTCTTCCAGTAATATGTGTAGGTGTACTTGCTGTACTTATATACAGATTCTTCAGGGATAATTTCTAATGGCTAACAGAATGGAATTAATAGCTCCATGTCATTTTGGACTGGAAGCTGTATTGAAAAGAGAGATAGATGATCTTGGCTATGACATATCAAGAGTGGACGATGGAAGGGTTACTTTCATCGGAGATGAGGAGGCCATAGCAAGAGTTAATATATGGTCAAGAACTGCTGAGAGAATCCTGATTAAGACGGGAAGCTTCATGGCGTATGATTTCGAAGGTCTGTATCAGGGTATAAGGGCAATCCCATGGGAGCAGTATATTCCATCTGATGGAAGATTCTGGGTTACCAAGGCCAGCAGTGTTAAGAGTAAGGTGTTCAGTCCATCGGATATTCAGTCAGTTGCCAAGAAGGCAATGGTAGACAGGATGAGGGAGACCTATGCGGTGGAGAGGTTCGAGGAGACTGGGGATATATTCCCGGTTAGAATCTTCATATATAAGGATGAAGTGGTAGTAGGACTCGATACAACGGGCGATTCGCTTCATAAGCGAGGATACCGCAAGCTTACAGCCAAGGCTCCGATTGCAGAGAACCTGGCAGCAGCACTTATAATGCTTACGCCATGGAGAGCGGACAGAATATTAGTCGATCCATTCTGTGGTAGTGGGACATTCCCAATAGAGGCGGCTATGATGGCAGCCAATATGGCTCCGGGCATGAACAGGGAGTTCACGGCCTGTGACTGGGAGCATATTGTACCCGCTAAGATATGGAGAGATGCTTATGACGAGGCAAGAGACCTTGTAGACTTAAGCGTATCCACAGATATTCAGGGATATGATATTGATCCAGAGATGGTGAATATTGCACGTGCTAATGCGAAGCTTGCCGGAGTGGATGGCATGATTCACTTCCAGAGAAGAGGCGTGGAAGAATTAAGTCATCCTAAGAAGTATGGATTCATAATTACTAATCCACCATATGGCGAGAGAATCTTAGAGAAGGAACAGATGGGTGATCTGTATGATGTGATTGGTGACAGATATAAGGCACTGGATGCGTGGTCTCTATATATGATTACAGCATATGAGGATGCTGAGAAGCATATCGGCCGTAAGGCAGACAAGAACCGTAAGATATATAACGGTATGATGCTCACCAGATTCTATTCATTCATGGGGCCTAAGCCACCTAAGAGGGAAGACAGATGATGAAAGCAAGATCATTTTGGGCAACACTTTCAGTTCTTCTGGTCCTTGGAATAGTAGTGGCATATGCCTATCTTGAATCAACAGCAGCCATATTCGAGGACAGAACTGAGAAGTATAATCAGTTAGCAGATGAGGCATTTGCTGCCCTGATGGATTCGATTAATGCCGATACCAGTGAGTATGGCTTCACGGTACTTATTGATCCAGGCTTTGGCGGGATGGATAAGGGTGATATGGTTGAAGGCACCAGTGAGGCGGATGTTGTATTAGCTGTTGCCAAGAATATCAGAAGCCTTAATATCGATGATACATTGAGAATTGTGCTTACAAGGGATACGGATACAGGTGTATCGGAGGAGCGCAGGGTGTTAATAAGTGATACAGTTAATCCGGATATTATTATTGAGCTTGTGACTAACACGGATGCAGATGGTAATAGGCTTGGAGCATCAGTTCACTACAATGATAGGTTCTATAATTATCTACTCACTAATGCGGATCTTGCGGATGGAATTCTTAAGAGCCTGGTGACACATAGCGGTACCAAAGCGGAAGGACTGTACAGCGATTATAAGAGTATCTTCGCACCGGATATTCCGACAGTATCTGTTAATATTGGTTATCTTAGCAACCGTGAGGAACGTCAGGCACTTAACAGTGAGGCCTACAGAGAGAATATAGCACTTGGAATTCTTGAAGGAATTCAGAATATACGAAGCGATATACAGGAATAATATTAAGAACAGGCGGTAAGAATTATGAGAATAGTATTTGCCACAGGCAATATGGGAAAAATGCGAGAGATTCGCGATATCATGGCGGATTTCAACATAGAGATCGTCTCAATGAAGGAGGCAGGAGTAGAAGTGGATGTCGAGGAGAATGGCAAGACATTTATGGAGAACTCCTTCATTAAGGCACGTGCCATCTCGGCAAAATGTAATCAGTTGGGCTACGAGGACATCGTACTTGCTGATGATTCGGGACTAGTCGTAGATGCACTTAATGGAGAGCCTGGTATATACTCAGCAAGATACATGGGTGAGGATACACCATATTCTATCAAGAATGCTAATATTATAGAGAGGCTTAATGGGGTACCAGATGAAGAGCGTACAGCCAGATTCGTATGCGCCATTGCATGCGTAATGCCTGATGGAACAGAGTATGAGGCAGAGGCCACATATGAAGGTACAATCGGATATGAAGAGAAGGGTGAGCATGGCTTCGGATATGATCCTATATTCTATCTTCCAGACAGAGGGGTATATAGCGCAGAGCTTGATCCAGATGAGAAGAATCGTATAAGCCACAGAGGTAAGGCTTTAGAGATGATGAAGGATATACTGGCTAAGGTCTTATAAGTGATATAAGCGTGTTAGGGATAGGGACTGTTGATGAGAATACTTGTAGTAAGCGACACACATAGGAATAATGATTTGTACCTTCAGTTGGTTGAGAGGTATAGTCCGCTTGATATGGTTATTCACTGCGGTGATATAGAGGGAAGTGAGCTTACAATCGAGTCGGCAGTGAACTGCCCTGTTCATATGGTGGCAGGCAATAATGACTTCTTCACAGATCTTCCTTATGATGATGTATTTGACCTAGGACCACATAAGGTCTTCCTGTCTCATGGACATCATTATTACATATCCATGAGAAATACAATTATTAAGGAAGAAGCCAGAAGCCGCGGCTGTGATATCGTTATGTATGGTCATACCCACAGACCCATTGTAGATCAGACAGATGGTATGATTGCACTGAACCCCGGCTCACTTACATATCCACGCCAGGAGGGCAGAAGACCGTCCTATATAATAATGGAAATGGATGATAAGGGTGAGCTTGATATTCAGCTTAGATATGTGATTTAGAGGGAGCAAAGTTGGGTCATTAATTTTCTTTAAAAAATTTGGTAAAAATTGTTGACTTTAAATGTAAGCTCCTATATAATAACACTTGCGTCAAGAAAACGACGACAAAACGGGGTGTGGCTCAGCTTGGCTAGAGCGCCTGGTTTGGGACCAGGAGGTCGCAGGTTCGAATCCTGTCACCCCGATTATAATCTTAATAATTTGTTTTGCGGGTGTAGTTCAATGGTAGAACACTAGCCTTCCAAGCTAGATACGTGGGTTCGATTCCCATCACCCGCTTTCTTAGTTTATATAACTAAGCAATGTGTCCGTAGCTCAGCTGGATAGAGCAACGGCCTTCTAAGCCGTGGGTCGGGGGTTCGAATCCCTTCGGGCACATTTTTTTAATATGGTGGGTATAGCGCAGTTGGTTAGCGCGCCAGATTGTGGCTCTGGAGGCCCAGGGTTCGAATCCCTGTATCCACCTTTACAGTTTTGTGGATGACACAAGACTTTTTTTCTATCTAGGGATAATACTTAGATAGAGGGAAGGCATAGCGCCATTCTTAATGGGCCATCGCCAAGCGGTAAGGCATAGCACTTTGACTGCTACACTCGCTGGTTCGAATCCAGTTGGCCCAGCTTGGGTCGAAGGAATGATGACCTCACAATTGAAAAGGGCCACTAGCTCAGTCGGTAGAGCACTTGACTTTTAATCAAGTTGTCGCGGGTTCGATTCCCACGTGGCTCATACAAAAACGCCTCAAGCAGAATGCTTGGGGCGTTTTTGTATGAGCTACATAATACTAGTAATTGAAGCCATAGACTTAGCGTAGCTAAGTCAATAGTTCAGTTCGCTGAACTGAACTCTGGGCGATCTCCCACGTGGCTCATTAGCTTTAAATTAGCGTTATAATAGCGGATTTGCATCGGAAATAGAGATTATGGAATTCTTCGATGCCCACATTTCTAGTATATTTCTTGTGCCGACATCGGAGGGTGCGGTTTCTTGTCATTTCGATGCTTTTGCACCAGCTGATAAGATTGTAATTACGGCAGCAGCCGCACTTGTAGTAGAGGCCCACAAAAGTGAGCCTCTATTTTTGTATTAATTCCATTTTTGAAATATCCGTTCCATTTATGCATAAG
>JAZLFL010000234.1:0-12165 GCA_045615825.1 Lachnospiraceae bacterium | reverse complement strand
TGCTCATCGTAAAAGGCATGGCACTTAGTACAGTAGTTACGCTTCACGGAACCGTGAAGCTCATATACCATCTTAGAGCCCGCTGCCTGGTGTAAACCGTCGATGTTCTGAGTCACAACCGCCTTTAACTTACCCATCTCTTCAAGCCTGGCTAATGCGATGTGCGCCTTGTTAGGCTCTGCCTCTGGATAAATTAACTTATCCTTGTAGAACTCGAAGAACTCTTCAGGGTACTGCATGTAATATGTATGCGACACGAGCTGTTCAGGAGTGAGGTTAATCTTAAGCTTCTCATTCCACAGTCCGTTGGAGCTTCTGAAGTCCGGAATGTTGGATTCCGTGCTCACACCTGCACCACCGAAAAATACGATATTATTGCTGTCTTTTAATATTTTTGCTAATTCCTGAATGTTGGAAGTCATACTGCCTCCTTTTAGATGAGTATAGTGTCCCAATGTTATTCCATAATCTTCTTTATTTTACCATAAAAAAGGGATTGGCACACCTGTTAAGTGCGTCAATCCCTTGAAAAATCGGACGTTTTCAGTTCCATGTCACTGTGATAGTCTTGTTAGCCTCATCAACTACTGGTGAACCCCAACTACCAGATGATGATGGCTGGAATGTTGGTGCGGAACCTGAATCTGTTCCTGTCACAGTCTTAGTTGCGAAAACACTTCCACCACTCATATAGTTGACAGTATATTCACCAGCTTCAGGAGTAGGCGTTGCCTCGGCTTCAGTCTCTTCCTCTTCTTCTTCCACTGTTGCAGACGGAGTCACTGATGGGCTTACTTCAGGAGTTATTATACCTTCTTCAACGGTGCTCTCTGGCTCTGCTAACACCTTAGCTTTAGGTGTGATAGCAGGTGTTGGAGTTGCTTCCGGTGTGGGGGTTATCTCTGGAGTCGGATTTGCCTCTGGTTCGTCAGAACCTTCATCATCCGAGTTCTCCTCTTCCTTTAGCTCCTCTATAATCTTCTGAAGTTCTTCAATGGTCAGTACTTCGTCACCTATTGCCAGAACTCTTCCCTCTTCAACTACTATCTCCTCAAGATGCTCAAGCACAGCTAGTGGCAACTCACGGTAGTCAATAGGTGCAATCTCTGCATCTTTTCCATCTACCTTCTGCAAGATGATCTCTGAGAATGTCATATCTCCCCTTGTCTTAACCTGATAGCCTGCTCCGACTTCTACTGGCTCTCCTACAAGTTCGCCCTCTGTAGTCTTAAGCTGTATTGATACAACTCCTTCGAAAACCTGATAATCTGTATAATAAATGCCATCACGATATTCAACAACAACTCTTGGAATTGTTCCTCGAATTGACATTGTCGAATTCGGTGTATCAACCTGATATACCGACTCATCGCTCAGCTTATTGTCAATCTTGTGCATTGTAGCACCAGCATCCATATATATAATTGTCTCGGAATCATCTGGCGTTCCTGCTGCCTCGAGCCACATGTGGGTATTCTCTTCCACATATACAGTCTTGTCTCCATCAAGCACCATATCAAGCTCGCTTGCCTCGCCAACTCGTACATCATCCCCGCTCTCGAGCTTCATATCCTTGTAAGGCTCCATCTGGCTCTCTTCACGAGTTACTGTTACCTGGCCAACTGTATCAAGTACAGTTATGCTTCTGAACGAGTTCTGTCCGTTAATAGTAAGAATCACTGCCGTAGCTACGCCTGCTGCCGCTACCACACCGCCACCAATTCCTGCCGCTAATTTAGTTGAAATTACTTTACCGCCTGGTAATACCATGTTGTATCTCCGTTAATTAGTCTGTCTAAGGTAATGTCCTGTGGGTTCCTAATATAACCTGCATAACATTATTCTATCTGAATGTGTATGTGCCTGCTGTTGGCACGTAAAATCTGCCACCAGTATATGTAAAACCATCGCCAATGGAGAAGGAACCATCATAGCTGTAATCGCCTGAATTCAGCTTATAGGTGCCTGCGCCGCCTATAGAACCTCCATTAAGTGGATCCTGATCCCATACAGCGTATAGAGTTACGGTTTCTCCATTTTGCGAAGGACTATACTTAAATGTGCCTCCAGCCGTATATTGCGCTGTTGTCGCAGAAGCCGTTGTCGCCCAACCCAGGAATGTATAACCATCGCGAATGGTATTTACATTTTCCAGCGACACATTTAATCCACCCATAAGATTTCTTTGATATTGAGGATCACCAACTCCTCCGTTCATATCAAATTTAATGTCATATGGATACACCTGTGTATATGATATTTTTCTCAGCAGAGAACTGCTCCAGTCTGAACCTTTTTTACTTGATAGATCAACATTTTCTATTCTTGATTCCACTTTACCCAAATAGTATTTTGTGGCAGTCTCATCTCCTGGAATTGTATAATTATAAAAGTAATATGTAGTCTCATATGTGGTGCCTGCATCTTGATCGCCCTTTTGTTTTTCTCCATCTATGGTAACTGAAACAGCACCACCTGATGCCCCGGAAATACTCTCCCCTGATCGAATCACTGTAGTCTCAATAGTTTCATCCGATGCAAGCACGCCGTACCCATCCGCATACACACTCATCCCACTCATACTAACCAGGGTGCATACCGATAAGATAATTCCTAACAGCCCCTTTATTCTGCTTTTTAAATTAGTTGTATCTCTCATATAACTTCCTCTTTTGAGATATATCTTAATTTTTATATCATAACCTATACTCACTCATAAATATAGCGAAAAATGCGCATTTCCCCTATTGTCTACTCAGTGCGTGCGGAATATCTTTCACCGCAAGATACAGTAACGCTGTAACTGTTGCCAGCTGTGCCCTGTAGGTGAAGAAGAAATGTATATATGCATGATTATTAAGTACTAAAAACCTTACGTATGGAATCGCGCTGATTACAAGAAGAATCAGCGTGAGTTGCCCGCTCTTTTCATCAAGCTTCTTATGAAACAGATACCACACTGCAAAGATTATAAATAACGCTAAAAGCGTAAATAGAATCACTTTTCCCTTATTCAGGGACTGGCCCATTGGAAACAGGCAGCCAAGGTTCCTCCACAGAGCTCCTGTTATCTGCTCCTTATTGCTGACTACTTCAGCTCCCGGAATATTGCCATATGTTGCATCACCTGCGATACGAAGCGATGCCTTGTCTAAGGTATCCAGGAATGCCGCCTTGCCAAGTACCGCCATAGATATAATCCATTTAAGACCCATCATACTTGCATAGGATACTCCCCATATCACGGCGCCATATAAGAGTGTCATCCAATTCCTCTTATCACCAAGTTCCACACCCGTAGCATCCCTGCCACCTGCTGCTTCAACCCATATGAAGTAGAACAGCAATGGTACTGTAAGAGTAATTGTTTCCGTTGTCAGGAAGTCTACAAATGCTGTTACGATTCCTCCGGCGCACAGTATGGTATATAACCTAGTAGTATTAAGATCATCCCTATGGCTGTATAAGGTTAGCAGCTGTATGCTCATTACTAAGAATGTTGTCACATATTCAATACAGAATACGCACATCCATACTGAGATGATTATCAGGGCGATGGCATAGCATATTGACAGCAGTGCGTGTAAAGTTGTCCGGGTACCCGCGTTCACACCGGACACACCTAATAGCATCGAAATGCAGAGTGCAATATTCAGGGCGATTACAATCATACCCAGTATCATTCTGATGGTCTTAAGTGACATGACAGTTAGGAATGGTCGTAGTATCACCTGCGAACCATGCCAGTACCTTGAGTAATCTACATAACCATCCATCAGTTCTCCCTCATCCGTAAAAGGAGATAATTCTGAATCTACGACGTTTCTAAGAGATGTATTAACCGCCTCTGATTCAGGATTATAATATGGCATGCTGACTAACGACTTAATTAGATTCTTGCTGTTGATATTGTATGTTATGTTAACCAATATTGCATCAGCATAGTTATCCTGTCTGCTCACGAATACATTGTGTGTCACATGATCAAACAGTTCAAGCTCTAAAAGCTCGTCTGCAGATGCAGATACTTCTTCCCTTATCATAGACTGCGGTATCAGGGCAGTTACTGATAATAGGCCGATGCATATTGCTATTGTAGTTGTAGCGGTTAATATTATCTTCTTCATATTCCAATTATAATATGCGATCCCTATCCCTGGTAACAAATATATTATATAGAAAAAATCCAGGACGGGGTATCCCATCCTGGATTATCATTAGCAGTTCTTATATTCCTTGAACCATGTATTAAGCCCAAGCTTCCTTCGGTTCTCCTCAAGCTCGTCAAGCTTATTCTCAATAAGCTCCTTGACCATGTTGCTTACCTGCTGGGTAGTCATATCGGCATAGTCTTCAGGATAGATTGGATCCATGAAGTATACCTGAGTAGTAACTCTTCTAAGAGAGCTGAAATCAAATGGTATATGCGAATCATAGATGGCTACCGGTACGATTGGACACTCAGCTCTCATGGCAACCTTAAAGGCTCCTGGTCTGAACTCCTGAAGCTTGTTACCATTGTGCTCGTATCCTCCTTCCGGGAAGTATACGAACTTACGGCCATCCTTAGCATCCTTGCTCATCTTATCTAAGACCTTAACCTGCTGTCTGAAGTCTGTACGGTCAAGTCTGACACCCTCAACCAGCTTAACAACCTGGTCAGCAAGAAGCATCTTGCTTCTTTCAGCATCCATAATAACAGAACATGGTACCTTATCATGCGCATCAAGTATTCCAAGCGCGTCGTACTTGCCCTGGTGATTAGCATACATGATATATCCGGATGTAGCATCAGGAAGATTCTCCTGACCATAAGAAATGGTTCTGATGTTAGCCCTTCTCTGTATATCCCTTATCATACTGAGCGCAAGATTGAATCTTGTCTGCTCATCGTACTTATCAGCGTTCTTGCTATAATGTTCAGCTGCTATAACATAATAAATAATTAAGTGAATAGAAATAATGATTACGAAATAAAATCTAAACATATCCCACCTCTGCACGTGGTATTATACTAAATTTTCTGACGTTCAACAAGCTCTGCAAAGGCTCCATTCAGTGCAATAAGTTCATCATAGGTACCAGACTCTTTGATGCGTCCATCCTTTAACATTATGATTCTGTCACAATGCTTTATAGTAGATAATCTGTGAGCAATTACTATCCTTGTGCACTTAAGTTCATCAAGCGCATCAGATACCTTCTTCTGGGTGATATTATCAAGAGCAGATGTCGCCTCATCGAACATCAATATCCTGGGCCCTGGAGCTATGGCTCTTGCAATCATCAGTCTCTGCCTCTGACCACCGGATATTCCTCCCTGACCATCTGATATCATTGTATTCATACCCATTGGCATATTACGGATATCGTCAGCGATGCCAGCAAGCTCTGCCACCTCCCACGCTTCTTCATATGTAAGCGCTGGTGCTGAAATAGCAATATTGGAGAATATGTCACCCTGGAACAGCTTGTCGTTCTGCATTACCACGCCAATATTATGGCGTAATGACTTAAGATCTATCGTATTAATATCCCTGCCATCATAGTACACCGCACCACGGTCAGCCTTCTCGAATCCGAGCATAAGGCGAAGCAGTGTCGACTTACCACATCCTGTCTCTCCGACAATCGCAACATATTCCCCCGCTTTTATCTTAAGAGATATATTGTCGATTACATTAGGCATTGTTTCCTTATATCTGAAGCTTACATTATCAAGCTCAATTGAACCTGATAATCTCGAGATTACCTGCTTACCCTCAGCTACCTCCGGTTCTGCGTCCAGAATCGGCTTGGCCGTATCCAGGAAAGGCTTAATCTCTGCAACCGAAGTTGCAATGGATACTAATGCACCGAAAGCTGCCATCGTCATACCATACGCCGTATTGAAAGCATAATATTCTGGTACTGACACATTGTTCTTAATAGCTATGAAGTACACAACAAGTGTACCAATCAGTCCAACTCCTGATACTAGTGCCGGATTAACTGTTATAAACGCCGGTACCCTGTAACTCTCTCTTGATGCGTCTGCTAGTGCTAATGCCCATTTTGCAAAAGCCCTCTTCTCAGCACCTGCAACCTTAATCTTCTGTATGCCTGTTATAAGTGAATAGCTTAAGCCGCTTTCCTTAGCTCCAAGCTCAATATGCCTTCGCCTGTAATTCATCCCTAAGAATGTGTTGACCACAGATATAAGCACCGTCAGCACAATAATCACTAACGATGGACGGACCAGTGATGGCGCATATCTGAATATCTGGCCAAGGTACATTAATGAAAACAGCGATGTAAGACCTGTCTGGAATACCACATTAACGAGGTTACTGCACATCACCGCAATCTGTCCCATATATGTATCCAGCTCACCTGCGGAATATCTGCCGAAGAACTCTGTAGATAAAGACAGAATTCGCATCATTGTAGCGGATTCAACAGATAAGGATATCTTACCTGATATCCTGCTATTGAACAGATTCTTGCATATGTTAAAAATGATCGTACTTACTGTAAGGCATATGTAGAAGCTGGCCACGGCGACGAGCAGTTGCATACTGCTGCTTGACACAACCTCTCCCATAAGGAAGTTAGTTAATCTCGGCACTAACATACCTGTAAGAGTTACTAACAGTGTCGTTATCACAACCCATATAATATCCGCCGCAGATATCAGACTTAGCATATATACGATAAGATCATGTAATGTTAACTGTCTCTGTGGGAAGGCCTTGTAGAATGCAATTGCTTCTAATTCAAAGTTGCACGCATTTTTCCCATTAATACGGACTCTCTTACCTGTATCAGGATCAAGATAGCTGTAACCGTACATTCCCGATGGAATGAGCGCCACGATTCGGTCACTGTCCTTGAACCGGCCAATCATGGCTCCCGTGGCATCCTTATGCCAGCCGTCCTTAAGTTCCACTACTCTTCGCATGATGCCATATGGATGCAGAAGATATTCCAGCTGATCAGAAAGCTCCGTTATACTGGATGGGATTTCTCTGCTCTTAACGTGATAGAACTTGAGAATCTCATCGATGGCATCCTTGGTCTTAAAACGGCTGCCTCTGAAGGCCGCAACATTCTTATTGCCAACTACCGCACCCGTCAGTTCTACAAAAGCCTGGGAGAAGAGCTCTTCATCATTCAGTTTTCTTTCCTTAATCTGTTCGTCAAACCAGCCCATTCGGTCTCCTATTCGCTAGTAACTAACTGGGTGTACACTCCACCAAGTGCGTATAACTCATCATGTGTACCACGTTCTACCACCCTGCCTCTGTCAAGCACGACGATCTCGTCGCAGTCTCTGATGGTAGATAATCTATGGGCGATTACAATGCTTGTAATGCCTCTGTCCTTAATTGATTTAACAACCTCATACTCTGTCTTGGCGTCAAGTGCGGATGTTGCCTCATCCATGACAATAATCGTTGGATCCTGGGCAAGTACCCTGGCAATCTCAAGTCGCTGCCTCTGCCCTCCCGAGAAGTCCTTGCCGCCCTCTGCGAGCTTATACTGATATCCGCCCTCACGCTGCATAATGTCATCATGCATCTGGGCGTCTCTTGCCGCCATGATAACTTCGAAGTCCTTAATAGACTCATCCCACATCCTGATATTATTGGCGATTGTATCATTGAAGATTATGATATCCTGATCAACTACTGCAAGCGAACCAGTGAATACATCTCTATCCACCTTACTAATTGGCTTACCATCAAACAAAATCTCGCCACTCCATGGCTGATATAAGCCTGATATAAGCTTGGAAAGTGTGGATTTGCCACTTCCACTTGAGCCGACGAATGCAATCTTACTGCCCGGTCTGATGGTCATACTGAAGTCTTCAATAAGAGGTTCTGCTAAAGGTGCGTAACCAAAAGTAACATTCTTAAGTTCTATAAGACCTGACAGCTTACTATAGTCAGTCCCATCGCTTTCCTCCCTGTCCTTAAGATTCTCATCAATCGGATACTCCATTACATCCTCGATACGCTCCATATCTGTGCGTGTCTCCTGGATTGTCTGTCCGGCTGAAATAAGAGTTGTGGCAGGTGTCGCAAATGACATCAGGAATCCCTGGAATGCCATTACCATACCGATAGTCATCCTGCCATTTAATACCTCATATACACCAAGTATCAGAACTGCAATGTTACTAAACTCTGTAACGGCACTTGGAATAATGCCCAAATAATTGTCTATCTTAACAAAATGCTCCCTCTGCTTCTGAACACTTGCCTGATAACCTGCCCATCTCTCGAAGAAACCATCTTCTGCTCCGCTTGCCTTGATAGTCTCAATCATCTCTATTCCTGAGAGTTCTGTAGAGGTCAACTTGCCCATATCACGCATCATAACACGAGTAATATTAATCCTCTTTAATGAGATGTATCTCGAAAATAAAATATTGATTAATACAGATGTGATACCGACCATGGTTAACATAATATTATATCTTAGCATTACCACAAGATAGAATATAAGCATTCCAGCATGTAGTACCAGTGGTGCAAATATATTAACCAGATTATTCGCTACTGTAGCATTGGCCGACTTCCTCGCCTGTATATCTCCCGCCATTCGCTGGCTGAAGAATTCCATTGGAAGTCTTAATACCTTCCACATATATGAGCTCTCACCATACATGGCGAGCTTACCTCTAATATTGACATTACATAGTATTGAGATAATGCTTACGAATATCTCAATGGCTGTAAGTATCAGCAGCAGCACCATAAATGGTGTTACCCAGTCAGGATTCCTGCCAGTAAGCAGCCTGTCTATGAATATTCTCGACATACCAGGCCTGATAAGCTCAAGCAGCGATGCAATGATAGTCGTTATTAACACGAATCCGACAGCAGCCCCCGAGCCCTTAAGCTGTGTGCTGACAAATCCCTTAATCGACTTCTTTTTGCCACTTGGAACAAATTCCTCTGAAGGCTCCATCATCAGACATATTCCAGTGAAGCCCTTATCGAACTCCTCCATCGTTAAGATGCATTCACCCCTGGCCGGATCGTTAACATATACCCTGCCGTTCTTAAAGCCTTTAACAACGATGAAATGGTTGAATTCCCAGTGTACAATACATGGGAATGTTCCCTTCTGCTCAAGTACCTCCGGCTCAAGTCTGTAGCCATTAGCCTTAAGGCCATAGAATCTTGCAGCCTTAACCACGTTCATGGCATTCGAGCCATCGCGTGACACGCCACATTCTTTCCTGACCTCTTCAAGCGGTATCCATTTGTCATAATATGCCAGTATCATCGCAAGGCTGGCTGCACCACACTCTAATGCCTCTAACTGCATTACAACAGGTACTCTGGCCACACCTTTTTCTACCGGGCTTTTAACACCTCTACCCATAGCTACCCCTAATTAGTCCAGAATGTAATAGGAGGTATCTCCTCTGTCACAATACTTCCTCTGTATATTCCATCAGAAAGTGGCACGCTGGCATTCGCCCTGATAACCAGAATTCCCTCACCCTTCTTAAGCATGGTGGCTATGAAGAGATTGGATTCGTCAAGTACCTCCGGGACATGGGACACTTCTGTAATATCATAAGACGTACCATTAACTTCCACGTTCATGTCATCCGTCACCACGTAATTATCCGATTCCTCGAAATAGCAGGTCGCCTCGCCGTCCTTAATCACAACTACCACCGGTACCCTCGTCTCAACACGTCCAAGTACTGACCATATAATTCCGCCCAAAAGCAGAATAATTATCGCAATCAGCATCATCCATATCGAAGGACTTGCCACCTGCACATAATCCTTCATTGCTTCCGGTGAGTTAATTCTATCTATGCTCTTCTTCCTGAATAAATTATCGTTCATTATTACCCTCTCTTTGCTACTGGTAAATATATTCCATTGTAGCACACCAAGACCTGCTCTGATAATCACTTATTCCTTAATCTGGCGGCACGACCTATTTGTCAGCATCAGTCTGATTCTTCTGCTCAGCCTTGAATCTGCGATTGATCCTTCCATCCATATCAAGTGTACTTGCGCGCCTTACGCTCTCATTACCGAATCTTAGTCTTATGGAGTCCATGGCTGAATCAAGTTTTTTAAGTTTTTCCCGCTTCTCATCTACTAAGAAGGACATCTGCTCATAGTCACCATTATCTATATCCGTAAGCGACAGGCCGATTAATCTGACCGGCTCGCCACCCCAGCACTCCATAATAAGCTGTTCCGCAGTCCTGTATATCACATCTGTTACGTCCGTCGAATCTGTAAGCTTCCTCTGATGGGACTTATTCTTGAAGTTGCTGTCCCTGTACTTAACGCACACACATCCGCACTTCACATCCCTGGCACGAAGCCTTGATGCTACCACATCCGCCTGAGCAAGCAGTATACGTAAAAGTGAATGCAACTCAGTTATATTCTCCTCCACAGTTGTCTCGGCAGAATAGCCCTTGGCATCCTCCGGCTCAGATACAACTGGCGAATCATCTATTCCATTTGCGGCTCTGTGAAGATAGGCAGCTCCCTTCTCTCCAGCAATCGACTGCAGACTCCTCATGTCCATATGTGCCAGTTCGCCAATCGTATTTATACCGACAGCATTAAGTCTCTTAGCCGTACTTTTGCCACATCCGAAGAGTTCTCCTACTGGAAGCGGCCACATCTTCGACTCGATTTCATCAGGGAAAAGTGTATGCACTTTGTCCGGCTTCTCGAAATCACTTGCCATCTTGGCACAGAGCTTGTTGTCACCTATTCCAACATTACAGGTGAAGCCCAACTCGTTCTTAATCCGGTCCTTGATCTCATATGCCACTGCAACTATATCTGGATGGAGAAGCTCCATTCCAGACATATCAAGGAACACCTCGTCTATGGAGAAGGATTCCATATCCGGGGTATATTCCTGGCATATGGCCTTGAAGGCTCTTGAACATCTGACATACAGTTCGAAGTCGGATCTTACTACCACCAGTTCCGGGCATTTTCTCAATGCCATGGATACAGGCTCACCTGTGTTAATTCCATACTTCTTGGCCGGAATAGACTTGGCTGTGACAATACTTGTACGGTTAGATGGATCTCCACCTACTACAGAGGGAATTAATCTAAGGTCAGGTTCACCCATGGCAACACGTCTTGTTGCCTCCCAGGATAAGAACGCACTATTTATATCAACATGAAAAATTATTTTTTTGCTCATATTAGTATTTACAAATCGAACATTTGTTCTTATAATTCTATGCAGGGGTGGATGAAAGGAGTTACGTATGACTGCAATTAGTGATAGAACCAAGCCTACCGAAGTTATAACCCAATTCACCGCCGATGGTAAGATTATTCCTATAAGGATACGACTCCAGGATGATGACGGTGCTTATCAGACATATTCCATCAAGGGATATAAGGAGCTACAGCACTATGACTGCGTCCTGACATATGCCTGTAAGATATCTGTCTTCGACAAGATTCGTATCATCAAGCTTATCTACCAGTCCCATGATCATAAGTGGTATACAAGAATAGATGATCTTAGCTGATACGATCAGGTGGTATTGGCTAATAGGATCAGGCTGTCTTAGCTAATACCACAAATCGCCCCATATCTCATCACATAATTCATGGATGCTGTCATAGGTAAAGTTTGCATCCTGCCTACGAATGAGATTAGCCTCTGCCTCTTCTTCAGTATACTCTGATAATCTATAGGTGGTCACACCCTTATAGCCTTCCTTAAGGTCAGTTACAAGTGCCTGCACACCATAATCTGATATATATACTTCACCATTATCATCCATATCAAGAGTAACATCTGCCATACCGCCTACCATTCTGCGGTATACACCATCCCCCTCACCGGAAGTCCAGTTAACAAAGTTACCAAGCGAATAATAGACGAGCATCTTAGAATCCTCATCCTCAAGCATCTCTATATTCTCTATTACATGAGGATGTGTTCCTAATACAAGATCCACATTTTCTTCTAAAAATATCTTAGCCCACTTATCCTGCATGGAATCGGGTGACAGCCTGTACTCAGTGCCCCAGTGCGGACATACTATTACAAAATCTGAAGTCGCCTTCGCTTTTCTTATATCCTCACGTACCTTATCTTCCTTAAGAATATTAACTGCATATGGCATGTCTGAAGGCAGGTCGATTCCATTCG
>JAZLFL010000233.1:0-3452 GCA_045615825.1 Lachnospiraceae bacterium | reverse complement strand
TTGGCCCCATTATCATATGAGTGGCGGCAGGCTTCAAGAATGTTATAGAAGCCGATTAGGTTGGACTGGATGTATGAATCTGGATTGGTAATCGAATATCTTACCCCGGCCTGTGCTGCCAGGTTAACTACGATATCGGGCTTGTACTTATCGAATATATCATCGATAACAGCTTTGTCTGAGATATCACCTTTTATAAACGTGTATGTGCTGTCTAAATGTTCAGATACACACTTGTTGATTTCACTAAGTCTCCACTCTTTAATGCTTACATCGTAGTAATCATTCATATTGTCGATTCCGACAATGCTTATTGGAGACTGTGTCTTAAGTAGCTCCAGTACCAGGTTACTTCCGATGAAACCGGCAGAACCTGTGACAAGGACTGTTTTATTTTTTAATTCAATCTTGTTCATTATAATAACCCACCTTCGAAATAATCTATTCTAGTCGCGACGGAAGATATCTCTTGTGTATACCTTTTCCTCGACATCATCAAGACAGCTGTCGTATCTGTTGGCGATAATTGCCTGAGAGACAGCCTTGAATTCTTTGAGATCTCCGATTACCCTGCTTCCGAAGAAGGTTGATCCGGCTGGAAGCGTTGGCTCGTAGATTACCACAGTTGCGCCCTTGGCCTTAATTCGCTTCATGACACCCTGGATGGACGACTGTCGGAAGTTATCCGAATTGCTCTTCATTGTAAGTCTGTAGACACCTACAACAACTTCCTTTTCCATTTCTTCGTTCCATGAACTGTTAGCTTCGTATGCACCGGCAATCTCCAATACTCTGTCAGCAATGAATTCTTTTCTTGTTCGGTTAGAGTCAACAATTGCTGTCATCATATTCTGAGGCACATCATGGAAGTTAGCAAGTAACTGTTTGGTATCTTTTGGCAGGCAGTATCCGCCATAACCGAATGAAGGGTTGTTGTAGTGAGTACCGATTCTAGGGTCGAGGCATACACCATCAATAATCTGCTGAGTATTAAGCCCCTTTGACTCTGCATATGTATCAAGTTCGTTGAAGTAAGATACTCTGAGGGCCAGGTACGTATTTGCGAAGAGTTTAACGGCTTCAGCCTCTGTGAATCCCATGAATAATGTATCTATATCTTCCTTAATTGCCCCCTGCTGTAATAAGGATGCAAAGATATGAGCCTTCTCGCTTGATTCATCATCGCATGATACGATGATTCTCGATGGATACAGGTTATCGTACAATGCCTTTGATTCTCTTAAGAACTCTGGGCTAAAGATAATGTTCTTAGTATTATATTTCTCTCTTACAGATGCAGTATATCCAACTGGAATTGTTGATTTGATAACCATAGTTGCATTAGGATTAACCTTAAGGACTAATTCGATTACGGCTTCTACAGCAGAACAGTCGAAGAAGTTCTTCTTGCTGTCGTAATTTGTTGGTGCAGCTATAATTACGAAGTCAGCCCCCTTATATGCAGCTTCGCCATCGAGAGTGGCTGTAAGATCAAGCTCTTTCTCCGCAAGATATTTCTCTATGTAGTCATCCTGAATAGGTGATTTTCTGTTGTTAATCATATCAACCTTCTCGGGAATGATATCTACAGCAGTTACGTGATTGTGCTGCGAGAGTAATGTAGCAATTGATAATCCAACATAACCAGTACCAGCGACAGCGATGTTATACTTTTTGTCTGGTGTAGCCTTAGTTGCTGGCTCTTTTCCCTCATCTATCCATAGATCGGACACTTCGAAATCAAGTGCTTCAGCCAGGGCCTGGAGCTGTTCGATGGAAGGGATATATTCCCCCTTCTCTAATCGTCCAATCATAGAACGGTTAATTCCAGTGGTAACAGCCAAATCATTCTGAGTTAAATTGGCTGCTTTTCTGTTATTAGTAACATATTTAATAAGCAATTCATTAGAAAACTTCTTCATTAGTGGTCTCCTTGTGACTAATAGTATCATTCGATATAGATGTATGGTATCAAAAAAGACACAAAAATGCAAATTCTAATGTTTTTATAAAATGAACGGAATATAATGCATTATTGTGTCACAGGATATATATTATAAGTATAGATGAGGGAATTAGTGGTTGTATATAATATAGAAGGACGGCAGGAGGAATGACTTATGGCAGTTATTAACATTGGATCTAAAGAGGCTTTTGAGCAGTTTATTGCAGATGGAACAGTTCTGATTGATTTTTTTGCTACATGGTGTGGGCCATGTAAGATGCTATCACCAAGAATCGACGAAGTGGCTGAAGAAGTTACTAATGTGAAGTTCGGTAAGGTTGATATTGATGATGAAGTTGAAATAGCGCTAAGGTTTAAAGTACAAAGTGTACCAACACTTATTCTTTTTAAGGATGGGGAGCTGGTTGGCAAGTCAATCGGTCTCATTAGTAAGGAAGAACTTGTTGAGTTTATTAATCAGTAAAAGTGTCCGGAAGAAGTCGATATTAATGTGATTTCTTCCGGTTTTTAATGTGATAATTATTTATCGTGATAAAGACTTGTGTTAAAATGTTAGAAATTGATTATTACAAAGGGGATTATCCATTATGAAAAATGTATTTAAGAAATATTTGGAGACAAGCCTGGTAGTAAGGATTCTTATCGGTCTTATTATAGGTGCTATTTTAGGTCTTGCATGTCCTGGCGCCACAGCTGTTGGGATTCTTGGCGATGTGTTCGTTGGAGCACTTAAGGCTATCGCTCCAGTATTGGTATTTGTGCTTGTTATGAGTGCCATATCTAAGGCTGGACAGGGGATCGGCAGCAGATTCCGTACTGTAATTATTCTGTATATGCTTAGTACACTGCTTGCTGCAACAGTCGCAGTAATTGGCAGCTTTATATTCCCAGTACAGATGGTATTATCTGATGCTGCAGAGAGTACACCTCCTAGTGGTATTGCCGAAGTTCTTAGTAATCTTCTTACTAATATGGTTGCTAATCCGGTTGTATCAATATCAAGTGGTAACTACATGGGTGTATTATTCTGGGCAGTTGTACTCGGAATTGCACTTAAGAAGCTTGGTAGCAAGACAACAATTGATGTAGTTGCAGATCTTGCTGAGATTACATCACAGGCAGTAAGATGGGTTATCCAGTTTGCACCATTTGGTATTCTTGGCCTTGTATTCGAGTCAGTATCAGAGAGTGGACTTGGCATCTTCACAACATATGGTCAGTTAGTAGCATTGCTTGTAGGCTGTATGCTTGTAGTGGCTCTTGTAGTAGATCCTTTACTTGCAGCAATATATCTTAAGAGGAATCCTTATCCATTAGTATTCAGATGTCTTAAGGAAAGCGGTCTTACAGCATTCTTCACAAGAAGCTCGGCTGCTAATATTCCGGTTAATATGGAGCTTTGTAAGAGACTCGGTCTTGAGGAAGACTTCTATTCAGTATCTATTCCTTTAGGTGCAACTATTAATATGGATGGTGCAGCTATTAC
>JAZLFL010000232.1:0-23644 GCA_045615825.1 Lachnospiraceae bacterium | reverse complement strand
TAACCACTTAGGTTATGAGAAGCGCCAGGAAGCTGAGCGTATGAGGAGGGAAGCCATTCCTGTAGGCGAGTGCAAATATTTCGACGAGGCATTCGAACGTGGCATGCTACTCCAGCAGTTAGACCTCTCAAAAGTGGATGTCAATATGTTCGCGGCGGCGGACAACTTCCTTATCAACGATGGCTGTGGATTATACAGAGGCCGTCAGATTACACCTTTCGAACATTTATCACGATTCCAGAACGGATAAGAAAAAGCTCTAAACCGGCTAAGGTTTAGAGCTTCTTCTTTGGGAATTCAATCTTATTCTTCTACCATCTTGATGACGGATGTATTAGCATATGTTAACGGATCAGAATGTATGAAGAAGACCGTTCCGCTGACTGGAGCATATAAAGTCTCCATGGTCTCCCCATCATATGGATTGATGATATTTGCTATCGGAGTTCCTTCATCAATCCTGTCTCCCGCTTTAACCATTGCATCGAACAGGCCGGATTTAGCAGTCTGGACAGATACTAATTCTTTATCCTCAATAATCTTTGATTCTATTGATTTCTTATCATGGTACTTGACCATACCGAGATTACCACAGAATCTGAGCACTGACAGAACCGCCTGTCCTGCGCTCTTGGTATCAATACGGCTTGTAGTTGTAGAGAACAGACTGTATGCCTTCGTATCCCACACCTGAAGATTGTAATTAAGAGTCGCTGTGTCATATGGTCTTACGATTCTCTTTACAACATATGGGAGTCCGAAAAGCTTAGCCGTATCCACATCAGAATATCCCTCGTCCATCATTCTTACATGTGGTACAAAATCTCCTGGCATATAGAAGGATGTGAACTGTATAGCATATTCATAATCCTGAATCGCCTTAAATACACCATCTGCTATTCGCTGTGTTGTCTCTCCCAGATCATAACCTGGGAACATTCTGTTAATATCAGTATTATCAATTGGCCAGAATCTCTTCTGGATATTCATCGAATATGGGTTACAGCATGGAATAATAAGAATCTTGGTGTTGCTGCTGATTCTCTTCTCTTCCTCTAACTGCTTGAACTTCTTAACAAGCTGAGAACAGCAATACAACTGCTGAACCTCATTACCACGCATGCTTCCGATGATACAGAGAGTCTTCTTACCTTTTCCAAACTCATATCCTGTCACTCTGAAGTTATCACGATATAAACCCTTAATTTCGTATACAGTTATCTTCTTCATTATTCGTATACCTCTTTTCTAAGCAGTCTTCCAATCAGTGATCCCTCATCAACAATAGGATATTCCCTAATTGTAAATAATATTCCGTCAACAGGGCTTTCTATGCTGTCAAGCACTTTACCCGATAGTGGATCAATTATCTCTCCTACAATATCGCCCTTTTTCAGCTCCTCCCAGTGATTAACCCTTGGAACAAATAATCCACCTGTTGATGCATTCAGGAAGCTTACATCCTCATAATCCCTCGAGATTATCGGCTTGTGGGTAGCATTAGCTTCGCCATCCCATATTCCCATTGATTTCATCAGGTTAAAAATGCCGTTAACTAACTGATCACCATATTCCTTAGTAATACGCATTCCAACGCCCATCTCGACAACAAGGCATGGTGTACCTGTACTATTAAGACTGTATGCAAGTGTTGACTCTAATACAGTACTTGCACCGTGCACCCATATGAAATCGACATTGCTCTTCTCAGCCATTGGAACAAGCTCTTCTTCATGAAGTTCATTAATTCTAATCTGCGGAATCTCTGTGAGATATATATTGCTTGCATGAATATCAATTACCACATCCGATCCCGACAGATCACTTATGACCCTGGATGCAAGATATTCAGTCATATTACCTTCTGAATTGCCTGGAAACAGACGATTCATATCCAGATCGAATGCTGGAATACCTCTTGTAATCGAATCAATACCAAGAGGATTGATGGCAGGATATATATCAACAATACCCTTAAGGCACTCCTTATGCTCCTCTATTCTCCTCGAGAGTTCATAGCATACATACTGACCCTCAAGTTCATCACCATGTATACCAGTAACAATACTGATTCTCTTTTTCTTTTTAATATTGGAATCAGGCTGTATTCTTCTCTTTTTTATTTCTAGTGTCTCATCCACCGGAAGGCCTATTTTTACAACCGATTTAATCATTAGATTAATACCTCTTTTCAGGTGTTAAATGCACCTCATTTTCTATAACATTTGCTGTAATTCTCTGCATCTGGTCTCCACCACCGTGCATAATACCACGGTTAAGCTCGCATTCACTCGCTTCTCTTCCAGCTCCGATTCTTATATGCGAATCATCCACCAGAACGTTATTGGTCGGATCTACTCCAATCCACTTTCCGTCACTTACAACCTCAACCCATGCGTGGCTTTCACCTTCACCGATTATAAAACCAGTAACATATCTGGCCGAGCATCCCGCAAGAAGTAACAGTGATATAAGTATATGCGAATAGTCCTGGCAGACACCCTTACCAAGCTTAAGCGCTTCTTCAGCACTTGTCTTAACATTTGTGCAGTTCTTCTCATATCTGTAATCACTATGAAGCCTGTCCATAAGATAAATTGCCTTATCTATTGGCTTCATTGCGTCAAAACCAGAATTAGCACCCGTTACCTTTTCATAATATCCCTTAATAACCGGTCCAGGCACCGTCTTACCATGAGCATGCCTGCAGATCATTATCTCCTTCTCTGTGGCAACCGAATCATACGGTGAATTACCACATTCTGCAATACCAGTTATTCGAAATTTGAAATACGAGTGTGGATTCGGATTACATCCAAATATATATTTATTGCCATGTGCATCAAGTCCCCATTCCGGTTTTGATTCAGGTACCATTGCAATCTTAACATCCTTAATTACCTGCCTTGCATTACTGTCAGGGATGGCCTTAATTGTATAACGGCATGTGTCAATTGGCTCGGAATAGAATACTTCCATGCAATAATCAAACTGTAATGTTTTTATAAAATCACTTCCTAATCTTTAATCTATATTATTGATTCAACAAGACCAACCATACCATAATAATCGAGCTCATCTTCTCCAACCATCTCAACAATGTCGTGAAGCTTTCTCTTGTTATATGTAAGTCCGCTCTTCTCTACTCTTGGAACCATTCTGTGAACCTCTCTTGTAAGCTCCTTTTTGTCCAGTCCAAGACGCGCATATAGATCAATTCTCTCTATTCTCTTACCAGCCTTAATGATATTACGAATATTCTCATCATCAATCTGATCATCAACGATTCCCCAGAAGGCCAGAATATTATCAATAACCTTCTGAAGCTCGATTACTGGCGCATCACTCTCTCTAGCCTTATTCATCTCATAAATTGATAACTGAATATAT
Source organism: Lachnospiraceae bacterium (assembly GCA_045615825.1). Lineage (GTDB taxonomy): Bacteria > Bacillota > Clostridia > Lachnospirales > Lachnospiraceae > Colinaster. The sequence continues at coordinate 20,254 of JAZLFL010000232.1, read as the reverse complement.
GACAGGGATTCAGAACCAATTCTTTCCCTAAGCACTATTGCGTTGTCATACGCACGCATCAAATTACTGATAATTGAATCCGGATTTTCCTCATCAAAAGGATATCTTGCCCTGAAATCATCGGAATCATTATATACATTAGGAATATCTATCATTTCACAGAATTGTGCATATATATTACTAAGTGTATCAATCATCGAGTCGTAGCTTTTGAAATATAATCTTATTGTTGTATATACTCTTTCAGAATATCTTCCTAACCAGAATAATCTGTCTGCCTGTTCTACTGAGATAATACCCATGTGTCCTTAAATCCTCCTCCCTGTGATGAATTAACAATGAATGAATCTGGATTCCTTGAGAATCTTGTCAGACCACTTTCCCATACAAGTGGCTCATCCGCCATAAGTACAAATGCTCTGAGGTCTGCCTTTCTAGGTACTGCAATTCCATTATCAAGAATATCTAAATCCTGGAAGTCTATTACTTCCTGTGCAATAAAACGTCTAGGCTCATTCTTAAGAAGTGTAATGAACTTATCCTTTTCTTCCTTTGTCATCGAACTGCCAAAGACAACACCATATCCGCCTGCTTCGGCAACGTCCTTTAGTACGAGCTTGTCAAAATTCTCTAACACATAAGTCATATCCTCATCATAGAATGGAAGATATGTAGGGGCATTCTTAAGAATTGGCTCCTCGTCGAGATAATACTTAATCATTCTAGGAACAAAATAGTAGATTCCCTTATCATCAGCCACACCATTACCAGGTGCATTCAGAAGCGCTACATTGCCCTTCTTGAAAACATCATATATATGTGGAATACCTATCACTGATTCAGGATTGAAGTTCATTGGGTCAAGGTACTCATCAGAAATTCTTCTGTAAACTGCTCCAACTCTTTCCTTCTTACCATCCGCAGTAATGAAATACAGCTTATCATCAACAACCTCAAGCTCAGAACCATTCACAAGATGTGCGCCTGTCTGCTCAGCAAGATATGAATGCTCAAAATATGCAGCATTGTATCTTCCTGGGGTAAGTATTACTGTATGTCCGCCAACATTAACATGGTCAAGAGTTCTTCTCAAAAGTTTCGCATAATTCCTGTTATCTGCAAGCGAAATATCTGCAAATGTCTTAGGCGAACTTCTTCTACACAGCTCTCTCGCAATCATTGGATATGATGCACCCGAAGGAACCCTTAAGTTATCCTCTAATATGTACCACTCATTATCCTTGCCCTTAACAAGATCAATGCCTGATATATGTGAATAAATATCCTTAACAGGTGTTACACCCTCGCACTCCACCATATATCCACTTGAAGCGAATATAAAATCCTCAGGGACCACTCCATCCTTTACAATCTTCTTATCGCTGTAGATATCCTTTAAAAAGAGGTTGAGCGCTACAACTCTCTGCTTTAAGCCCTTCTCAAGATACTTAAACTCTTCGCTTTCAATAATTCTTGGAATTGGATCAAAAGGAAAAAGCTGTTCCTTAAAATGACCATTCTTATAAATTCCGAATTTGACACCATACCTTGCCAGTAGCGAATTAACTGTGTCTGTATGTTCCAGTAATCGCATGTTTTCCATAAATTCTCCTCCCGGTTTAATCAAATTCTTCCTTCATGCATATAAAAAAAGAGCGCTTTTTCTTTCGAAAAAACGCTCTTGCTTTTTGTTGTTGAAAGTCTATCACATCAAAAAACATAATGTCAATAATGAAATTATAGTAATTATTCGTTCTACTTAATTATAAGTATAGAATTAGAACTTTAGTAGTATTGCTGTGCAGTTGTCTCTATTTTTATGCCGGGAAATACTGGTATAAAGCTTTCGCATCGCCTTATCACCGTCTATTTTCATATATCGCTTTTTGACGCTATCAGAAAGCACCTTCGATACCCCATCAGTGCAAACAAGAATTACATCACCTTTCTCTATTCTCCCTGTTTTGATATATGCCATATCACTTCCTGCAGCATTTCTTTTACCCAGATAACTTGTAAGTGTATGAAAATCTCTGGGATTAATATTTTCCCCGCTCTCCATTTTTTCTCTAGCCAGTGTATGCTCTTTACTTAGGCATTCCAACTTCCCCTTTGACAGTTTATATACAGGACTGTCACCCAGGTTGGCAACAAGGTACTCATTATTCTTCCACATGAATATCGATAGCGTTGTAGCAGTAGTTCCGATCTTGTTACTTAAGATATTAATTTTCTCATTGGCCTGCATCAAAAACTCTTCAATAAGATTCTCTGCCAGCTTGTTACTCAAACTATAATAGTCTATAAAATGAGATACCGCCTGGATTGCCGCTTTAGAAGCAAGCTCTGCATGATTAGAGGATGCAACGCCATCAGCGATTGCAACTACATGGAACTCATCTCTGTTACAGTCAATATAACCTTTTATCTCACAATCTTCGCCTGCATAGGCATACATAGTATCGACCATGAAATTATCCTGATTAACTGCCCTGTCTCCAATGAAGGTCTTGGCATGATAATGCACGGAATATTTATCCGATAAAACATTGTCATTTCTTTTTCCAAAAAAATCATCCGCAAAGTCTTTAACACTTTTATACCTATTATTAACATCTAATGATAATCCGTTAATAAGTGCATTCTGCATTTTCGCACTTAGCGACAAGTGCGTAAGAATTCCAGGCACGGGATCAAATAGCTTTCTATCCTCTGGAGACGGAATACCTTCACCGGTCAAAAGATATACTATTGTCACACATAAAGAAAATACATCTGACCATGCGCCCTGCAACTCGTCATTTAACTGTTCTGGTGATTCCAATCCCTTATGCCTGAATATTCCATGATTTTTAAGCTTATGCTCTCTGACAGAGGTTGCTGCGCCAAAGTCTATTAGATACATAATATTATCTTCAGATATTATAAAATTGCCCGGGCTAATATCTCGATGTATAATTCCTCTTTCATGCATTTGATCAAGCGTAATAATCGCGGATGGTAATAGCTGCTTAATTGCTGCAACACTAATTGTACCGCCATTTTTCCTACGATATTCAGCAAGAGAAATCCCGGTAATAAGCCTCATAACTATGAAATGCTTATTATCTGCCACAAAATAATCATATATATGCGAAATATTGGGCACGTCATTAATTGCTTTTAGAATCCTTGCTTCATGCGAAAGGTTCTTGTCAGAACATTTTATCGCAACGTATCTGTTCAACAAATGGTCAATTGCTTTATAAGTCTGGCCAAAACCACCACTGCCGATTGGCTCCAATATCTCATATCTATTATTCAGTCGAAAGCCACGTTTATACTCCATAACTGCTCTCTCTTCCTAAAGTGAATCTAATATCCTCATCCATTCATTGACACAGGCATCCGAAGGCATTCTCAAATCGCCTCGTGGAGATAACGCTACGCTACCCACTTTGGGACTATCCGGTGCACAGGATCTTTTGAACTGTTGAGAGAAGAATCTTCTATAGAAATTCTTTAACCACTTAAGTATCGTTTCCTCTTCATACTTTCCATCAAAGGCAATTAATGCAATTCTATATACTTTATCCGGAGTAAAACCGCACCTTAACATATAGTACAGAAAGAAATCATGAAGTTCATAGTTTCCTACTATTTCCTCAGTTTTCTGCGAAATCTTCCCATCCACTGGCGGAATAAGTTCCGGACTCACCGGTGTATCCAGTATATCCAGAAGTACCTTCTTAAGTTTTTCATCTTCACAGATATCAGCGTAGTAACCCACAAGATATCTAACCAGAGTCTTGGGAACTCCCGCATTGACTCCATACATAGACATATGATCGCCATTATATGTTGCCCATCCCAAAGCAAGCTCTGACATATCTCCTGTACCTATAACCATTCCTCCTGTTTTCTTGGCCATATCCATAAGAATCTGGGTACGTTCTCTGGCCTGACAGTTCTCGTAAGTAACATCATGAACATCGGGACTTTGCCCAATATCTCTGAAATGGATACTTACAGCCTCCTTAATGTCAATCTCCCTGAGGTTGGTCCCCAAAGCCCGCATCAATGCACAGGAATTATTATATGTCCTTCCCGTCGTTCCAAAACATGGCATAGTAATTGTCTCAATGCAGCTCCTGTCAATTCCAAGCATATCAAAAGCTTTAACCGTCACAAGTACAGCAAGCGTGGAATCTAAGCCTCCTGATATTCCAATTACCGCACTTCTACAGTCAGTATGCTCAAGCCTCTTTTTAAGTCCCATGGCCTGTATATTAAGAATTTTCTCGCATATCTTATCTCTGTTTGTCTTATCTGAAGGCACAAATGGCATACAGTAAAAAGCTCGCTCAAGCTTAGTATCAACCAGATTCATTTCGAATGGGATTCTCAAATACCCGCTATCATCTGATGAGGTAATAAACGTTGTCATTCGTCTTCTTTCATTAATGATACGTTCAACATCAATATCAGCATAGGTGATGCCATTTTCAAACAATGTTGACTCCGATAAGATACTTCCGTTCTCAGCAATTATATTATGACCACCAAACACAATATCCTGAGTAGATTCTCCTGCACCTGCAGATGTATATATATACCCGGCTATCAATCGTGCACTTGTAGCACTAACTAACATCCTTCTAAATTCATCCTTGCCAACTAATTCATCGGATGCTGATAAATTAACTAATATGCTGGCTCCTGCCATGGCAGCAGCTGTTCCTGGTGTGTCTGGAACCCATAAATCCTCACATATTTCACAGCCAATACACAGCTTAGGCATATCAGCACATTCAAGAAGTATCTTAGTTCCAAACGGCACACTCTCACCATTTAATGTAATATATGTCACACTCTCTGGTCCCGGAGTAAAGTATCGCGCTTCATAAAACTCAGAATAATTGGGGATAAATCGTTTAGGAATTAAAGCAAGAATCTTACCCTTATATATTGCAGCTGCAACATTGTAGAGATTACCTCCCACTTCTAATGGAACTCCTGCAAAAATGATTGCGTCTAAGTTCTCCGCATCTTTTGCAAGTTGTATAAGCTCTCTCTTACAGGCTGTAAGTAATGTACTCTGAAGAAACAAGTCATTACAGGTGTACGAGCTTAATACAAGTTCCGGAAGAACTATTAGCTTAGCACCTTTATTAGCTGCTTTTGTAACTGCCTCTACCGCTTTCTCTCTGTTATATTCCGGGTTAGCAACTTTTATATCCGGCGTTACTGCTGCCACCTTAACAAAACCATTTCTCATCGCGATCTCCTCAAAATCAAAAAGAGAGCCCACATACCTGTGAACTCTCTTGCCCTACAATCTTTATTACCAAGATTATAGACACATTCTGTATATTTTTTCAACATCTGAGGCATCAAGTTTTACATACGACCTTGTTGATAATCCGCTGGTTCTAATTGCCTCACTTGCCATTTCAGCAAACTTGGAATCATCCAGACCAATCTCTGTTAAGGTTGATGGAAGCCCCAATCTCCTGAAGAAATCTTCAGTGAGAATAATACCTTTATTGGCTGCTTTATAATCATCTTCTTCATATACATCCCATACATTACGAGCATACATTGCAAATCTTCTGACTGTTGCATCAGACAGCACGTATCTCATCCACGCGGGGGTAAGAATTGCGAGCCCGACTCCGTGCGTTATATCATAATATGCTGATAACTCATGTTCTATAGGATGTACACTCCAGGCGCCTCCCTTACCAAATGTAAACAGATGATTTAACGCTATTGAACTCGTCCACATCAGATTAGATCTCGCTTCATAGTTTTCCGGATCCTGTATTGCTATAGGTCCATACTTAAAACATGTTTTTAATGCAGCCTCACTAAGTCTGTCTGTAATATAAGCTCCATCATTAGGCTGGAAATACTGTTCAAATATATGTGACACTATATCTGCGGTTCCCGCTGCTGTCTGTCCCTTTGGAAGAGTGTATAAATATGTAGGATCACACACAGAAAGTGTTGGATATAACAACGGATGATTAATCTCAAGCTTTTCTTTTGTCTCCTCATTACTAATAACCGCTCCTGGATTCATTTCAGAACCCGTTGCGCAGATTGTGAGAACAGTAAAGATTGGTAGCGCTCTTGTTACGAGACTTCTGTCTAATACAAGATCCCATGGATCTCCATCATAAAAGCTTGCGCAGGCTATATGCTTTGATGCATCTATTGTGCTTCCGCCTCCTACTGCCAGAATAACATCAACATCATATTCCTTACACATCATTGCGCCGTCTCTTACTGATGTAAGCTTAGGATTAGGTTCTATTCCTGGAAGTTCATATATTTCGAAGTCCTTTAAAACTTCATATATTTTGTCATATAGACCAGTCTTCTTTATACTTCCACCACCGTATACCATTAGAATCTTTTTGCCGTATTTTCCTATTTCATTAGCCAGACATTCAACTTGTCCTTTACCGAACCTGATATCCGTTGGCACACAATAATCATAATTATTCATATAGTCACGCTTTCTTTTTGATATTTAAATTTTAGCTTTAAATCTGTCATATCTCAGGGTACTCAAATCAACATCTGTGGTTCCTGTTGCTATAAGCTGAGCTAGCTGATGACCTGCCGCCGGCCCTATTCCAAAACCGTGGCCTGACATAGCACATGAAGTATAGAGTCCCGGAACTTCATCTATTGCACCAACAACTGCAACACCATCTGCACATTTATCGCTCCAGCCGCCCCATGTTCTTACAATCTTGGCATCTGCAAGATCTGGGAAATATTTCATGATTCCTCTGCATATACACGGTGCAGTCTTAGAACTTGATATTGGAGTTCCATTATCTTTATTCACACCCTCAAATCCAGACGATCCACCGAATACAAATGAACCATGCTTAGTCTGATGACCATAGAAGTCAGCCTCAGCTGTTCCTAACATCTGATCAAACATATGCGGTTCAGCCTCTGTTACAAGACACTCCAGCAAAGATCTGCTCATTGGAATGTCAACTCCTACTGTCCCAAGAATCTTCCTGCTTTCATATCCTGCAGTCACAAGAACATTCTCACCTTCAAACACATCACCCGATGCACAGATAACTTTTCTTACTTTTCCCTTTACCATCCTAAGCTCTGTGACATATTCGCCAGAAATAAATCTCACTCCAAGTCTTCTAGCCATTTTGTAAAAGCCTAAGGTAGTCGTAAGGGGATTAGCATGCCCATCTGTTGGACACCAGCTGGCACATGTAACCTCATCTGATAAATATGGGTTAATCTGCTTAACCTCATCAGCATCTATCATCCTCACATCAAGACCGCAGCTCTGAGCATTTGTTGCCAGGCGGGTAAGAATTTCTTTATGCTTATCATTTTTACCAAGTCTAAGATTTCCGTCCTGATGATATTCGCAGTCAACCTCAAGTTCCTCACTAAGTGTTGGCCATAAATTCTTAATTCCATACATTACAAGAGGAAGTTCTCTTACATCTCGTCCCGACTGCCTCACACCTCCACCGTTTCTACTTGAGCCACCGTTACCAATGAAGTCACTTCCCTCAAGAACGATAACGCTAAGTCCTCTTTTTGCAAGATAATATGCAGCAGAGTTACCTATGATACCACCACCTATAATTATCACTTCAGCTATGTTACTCATGACTTAATCACCATCCTTTGCTTCATTTGCAAATATCTTCATTTCAATTGGTCTCATTGGAACTCTGCTGGTAGCAGGTTCAAGCTCTGCAGGAGATATTCCCAATTCTTTTGCTACAATACCCTTAACCAGCCTGGCACATGTTTGTCCCTGGCAAAGTCCCATTCCTGTACGAAGATACCTTCTTATCTCAGTCATAGTCCACATACCATCATGGACTGCTTTTCTAATCTCACCCTTTGTGATTTCCTCACATCGACATATAAGCATGTCATCATCGGGAGCGGGAACAAACTGTCCAATATCTCTTGATCTATCATTTACAGAATTCATATCTAATCCTCCTTAGGCCTTATAAAATCTGGCCTGCATCGCATATTCCTTAGGGACCCTCATTGTCAGAAGATGTGTCTTATCAAATGCCTTTGCTGACTTAACCGATACGACCTCTGCATCACACACTGGTAAACCATCCCTTCCAAGTGCAATACCTCTGCTTCCTTCAGCTGGTAGTGGCAGGAACTCATATGGTAGTGTTACTGTTGCTGTTCCATCCCCACAGTCCTCATCAACAAGGAATATTGCCTGTCCAGAACAGCTTGCCACACACATTCCACAATTAATACATTCCGATTCTTCAACAACAATTGGCAGAGACGTAATATTCTTTCCAATCGAAATGCATTTCTTAGGGCATGCATCCTGACAAGGATTACAAGGAATATTCTGTGTACACTCTATGACGGGATGTATTCCGCTCTTATGGGTAACGCCCGGATACCTCTCTATTTCATCATCAGCCACGAATCCGTTCTTAAGAAGGTTCATTGATATATCGATTCCTTCTTCCGTTTTCTCAATAAACTTTCCTCTGTTAACAGGAGCAAACATACCCTGCCTGAGACCATCAAGTGCTATATCCAGTTCCTTCATACATTCATCCATTTCAGATGTCTCTATATATCCCAGATATTCAGCTGCAGCTATACCAGCCATTCTTCCCTCAATCATCGCAGAAGATGCTTCTTCAATTCCAGATACATCACCTGCCACAAAAACACCTGGTAAAGAGGTTCGTCCATACTCATCACAAATAGGTACCTGACCACCTCTCTTAGGATTATCCTCCATTTCTGCACCAGCCATTTTAAGTAACTGCGACATTGGCGACAATCCAACAGCCAGACATATAGTATCAACATCAAAGTGTTTCTCTGTACCAGGTATGAACTTAAACGAGCTGTCAACCTCAGCTATTGTAACTCCTGTTACGCAGTCATCGCCTTCAGCCTCTACAATTGTGTGGCTAAGATAAAATGGCACTCCAGTTCTTGCAACCTTCGAAGCATGCACACCATATCCACCAACTCGAGGAGCTGCATCGACCAGTGCGACCACATCGCATCCGCACTGAAGGAGCTGGAATGATACCACAAGTCCAACATTGCCTGATCCTAACATCAGTACTTTTTTACCTGGTTTTACACCATGAAGGTTCATCATTGTCTGGGCAGCGCCGGCACCTATTACACCTGGCAGTGTCCAGCCCGGAAATGTGACCATATTCTCAGCAGCGCCGGTTGCAATTATTACAGAGTCACCTTTGTAATGCTCAACTGCTTCACCTATTCTAACTACTATTTCTTTATCCTGATATAGGCCAATTACAGTAGCATTAAGCACTACCTTAACGCCTGCTTCATCCGCCTCCTCCAGTAATTGCTTACCAATATTAAATCCTCTGATTTTGGCCCTATGTTCCTTAGAGCCAAAGAACTTATGTATCTGTTTAAATAGCTGTCCACCAGGCTTTTCATTTTCGTCAAATACTATTACATTCATTCCCCTCTTTGCAGCCTCAATAGCGGCTGACAATCCTGAAGGACCTGCACCAACTATAATTAGATCAAATCTTTTCATGAATTATTCTCCTTATTTTCCCGAAAACAATTATCACTGCTCAGAAAACGGTTTATCGCTTACACCATACTGCGTCTTTACAACCATTCCCTCTTTAAGAGGTGTTATACAGGTTCTAACATTGGGCACACCATCCACAATCATTACACAGTCTGTGCATCGGCCAATTGCGCAGAAAATTCCTCGTGGCTTATGTTCTTTAGCTGTGTATCTGTGGACCATCAGCCCTGCTGCCTTTAATGCTGTAGCTATCGGTTCTCCTTCATAACCTGTCACGTCTACTCCGTCAAATGAAAAAACGATTTCTCTTCCTTTTTCCTGTACCCCAAGTATAGGATGCTCTTCTATTCTCTCTGACATACTCTTTATCTCCTCTAATACATATCCGGTATATCCCAAAGTCTTAACTTGGTTCCCAAGCCTAATATCTTAGCTTTTTCATAGCAAACCTTACCCCATGCCACATCCTCAACAGGCATTCCTCCTACTGAATAGACAAATATCTGATCCTCTCTAACTCGGCCAGGTTTCTTACCGTATATAATGTCACCCAAATCGGTAACCTCATCCATACTAATGATTCCATCATGCGCCATATCAGTAAATTTAGAACCAATAATGTTATTCATTCCAAATGAAGGATATGGAAATTCCTCAGCCCATGCCTCATATAACTTAATATTGTCTACCACAAGACTGCATGTTTTAAGTTCATTACTATCCATATCAAACGCGCTGAGTCCAATAAGCACGGCTCCCGGCTTTATCCATGATTTCTTAACAAAAGGATATGTCGATGGATCCGTACCACCGGAATTTGCAAATGATATTACATCTGTTCCTTTCACAAGTTCTTCCACAGTATCCACTGCAACTACCTTTTTTAATTTTGGGTATTCAGTTTTTACATATTCTATAAATGCATCAAGTGATGCCTTGCCTCGACCCTTAACCTTAACAGTATCAATGTCTGGGCAGGTTGCTAATATTGCTGCCAGAGATGTCTTACCCATTACGCCCGGACCGCAGATACCACATACCTTACTGCCTTTTCGCACAAGATATTTTGCTCCCACACCGGGAATGGCCCCTGTTCTATATGCACTCAGCAGATTTGCACTCATAAGTGCAAGAGGTGCACCAGTATCCTTGTCATTAAGCATCAGTGTTAAGATAGATCTTGGCAGGCCTTTTTTCTTATTTTCAATATTGGATCCGTACCACTTCATTCCCATAAGATCAAATGGACCACCGATATATGCTGGCATAGCCATAAATCTTCGGTCATCTCCTACATCAAGTGGCATATTAGGAAATGGCGATGACTTGGGGAAAGAAACCTGACTTCCGTGCGAATTATGATTCTCGCCACCCATAACATAGTCACCTGAATTGAGGCACTTGATAACCTCTTCCATTGCCTCTATACATGCCGACATATTCTTTACTCCAGCTTTTATCATGTCTTTTTCGTTCAAAAACAAAAAATCTATTGTTGGATAACTCATACGAATCCCCCTCCTTTTTCTTTCTAAAAACAAAAAGCGATAGAGCTTTTTCAGCCCTATCGCTTACCTTTACAGATAATTTACAACTCGGTGTCCTCGTATTCAATTACTCCCAATCGCCAACTTTATACTACTTTTGTTCTTCATATACTTATTTTTGAGTAGTTTTTGGTAGCTGCTATACGTATCTGTCTCATATTTTTTATCTCATGAATGGCTCATCCCATAGGTTAAGCTTTGTTCCAATTCCCTTCTTTATGGCATTCTTATAGCAATCATATCCCCATGCAACATCCTCTATAGGCATTCCACCACTGCTGCACATTACTATTTCATCATGAGTCTTTCTACCAGGCGCAATTCCATTAACAATGTCACACAGATTAATAACCTGTTCCCTTGTAATCTTACCTTCTCTTACAAGATGGATAAAATGTATGCCCATGATAACCCATTCTCGCTTATTGCCAAGCTCATCAACCGGACCCCTTGCAATGAAATTATTCATATATTTTTCATACATTCCATAGTTATCAACAACCATTGTCACATCTTTAAGCTCGTCAAAGTTCCTGTAAAGGAAGCTTCCCATGGAAAATATGGCTGCACCTTTTTTAAACCATTCAAGGTGGAATTCTTCGGCTTTATCTGCGGATACACTCATAGCCTCACTAATAACATCTGCATCCCTACAGGCCTGCTCCAATGTATCACATATTTCTATTTCCTTAATCTGAGGATAATTCTCCTCAATAAAACTCTTTAATGAAAGGGTAGATGCTGAGGTTGGCGAGCTTCCTTTAATCTTTACCTTTTCTATTTCTGGTAATACTGCAAGATAACACATGAGCGCACATCTGTTAATTACACCTGGGCCAAGAATAGATAGAACCTTGGAATCCTTATTTGCAAGATAGCTCGCTGCCATAGCTGGCATCGCGCCGGTCCTCATTGCACTTAAAAGATTAGCTGACATATAGGCAATAGGTGCTCCAGTATCTACATCATTAAGGGTTGCCATCAGAATAGATCTAGGAAGTCCTTTGCTAATATTATCGTGGTTAGAACCATACCACTTCTGACCAGCCATATGGAATCTACCTCCAAGATAGGCCGGCATCGCATTAAATCTCCTATCAGGCCCATTATCCAGAGGAAAGCCTTCAATGTCTTTTGCCTTAGGAAAATTCATCTGAAGACCATGTTCGTCATTCTTAGGTCCACCCAAAAGGAAATCACCCTTACCAAATAAGCTCATCACATCACGCATCGCCTCAACGCATCCCTTAGCGTCTAAAACTCCTGCATCAATCATGTCCTTTTCACTAAGATATAAAAAATCAATAGCCATTTCACACCTCCAAAAATGGGCCAGAGCATTTGCTCTGGGCCTACTTGTCCATTTCTATTACTCTTTAAGCTTTGTCCACATTGTGTTGTAGATATCAAGTACATCACTTGGAAGATTCTCTACGAATGTTCCTTTTGCTATTGCTTCTGCCGGTGGATTCTTTGCTTCGTTGCTGCTATAGACCTCACCCATTATTTCTACAGCCTTTTCATTAGCGCAAAGGTATGGGAACTCCTCAAGAACCATTGCCATATTTTCTGGATTCATAATGAAATCAATCCAGAGTAAGGCATTATCATAATTAGCAGATTCCTTTGTAATGGCCCAGTTATCCAAGAAGAGGTATGCACCTTCTTCAGGATAAATCACCTTAGCCGAAGGTACTTCTTCCATTACCATGGCTACCTCAGCACTCCAAATCATACCTGCCGCACAGTCTCCAGAGATCAATGCGCTCTTAGGAGAGTCGGAATCATATAAAACGACATTTTTCTTAAGCTCCATAAGCTTGTCAGATACCTCTGCAAGTTTTGCAGGATCAGTCTCGTTCATGTCATAACCAAGTGACTTAGATGCCATACCAATTACAGCTCTTACATCATCCAGTACAACAAGCTGTCCCTCTAAAGCTGGATCAAAAAGGTCTGCATAGCTTGTAATATCAATATCAACCTTGTCAGTATTGACAACTATGGCACCTGCTCCACCCATATAAGGGACTGAATACTTGTTGCCTGGGTCATAAGAAGGATTTTTGTAACTTTCTCCAATGTTTACAAAATTAGGAAGCTTATCAAAATCAAGTTCAGCAAGCATACCCTGTCCGATAAGCTGTTCAACCATATAATCACTAGGGTTTAAAATATCATAAGCACCTGGGGCCTCTGACTTAACTTTAGCAAGCATATCCTCATTAGAAGAGAAGGTTGATACATTAACCTTAACACCTGTTTCCTTCTCAAACTTTTCAACAACAGCGTCTGGAAGGTATTCTGTCCATACAAAGATGTTAAGCTCTCCTTTAGTCTCCGCTGTGGAAGCTGATGAACCGCATCCGCTAAGCCCCATTGCCATTGCCATTGTGGCAATCACGCAAACCAGCAATAATAATCTTTTTTTCATAATTTTCCTCCTTTTTAAGGCTTTAAGCCTTTTTATGTTTGTCTGATATAACGCCACTCTGCGTTATGAATACCAATAAGATAGTTCCTATCAGTATCAGCGTAGATAATGCATTAACATCAGGAGCAACACCACTCTTAATACTCTCCATTACCTTCAATGGATATGTCTTAGTCTGTCCGTTTACAAAGTAACTAATAATTACATCATCAATAGATAAGGTAAATGCAAGTAAAGCACCACCGCCAATTCCAGGTGCCAAAACAGGAAGTGTAATCTCAAAGAATGTTACTACCCTGTTGGCTCCAAGATCCATACTTGCTTCTTCGATTGACTTATCATATCCAGATAACCTTGCTCTGACATTGAATATTACATACGGCACACAGAAGCTCACATGTGAAAGAACCAGTGTCAGCATTCCTCGGGGTACATTAGCGTTAGAGAATATCGTCAAAAGTGCAATACCTATAACAATTTCCGGAATTACTACCGGAATATAAAGCAGACCATTAATGATACCCTTTCCCTTGAATTTATATCTGTAAATACCAACAGCACCTAATGTTCCGATAATTGTGGATAAAACCGTACTCACAACAGCTATAATCATTGTATTTCCAAAAGATGAAAGCAGTGCTGTATTGTCCCAAAGCTTGATATACCAGTCAAAGGTAAATCCCTTCCAGCTTAAATATGGCTTACTTGTTGTGGCGTTAAATGAGTTAACAACCACTACAGAAATTGGAAGAAACAAGAACAGATATATCAGTGCACAAAAAGCAATACTTAGTGTTTTATTTCTTTTGGCTTTTTTAGCTCTATTCATACACAACTCTCTCCTATACTCCCAAACTTTCCATATCACCACCAAGCCTCTGATAAAGTCTAACAAGCAGCAGTGTTACCACAATTAATATGATGGAAAGCGATGCACCAAGCGGCCAGTTATTTGCACTCTTGAACTGTCTTTCAATAAGATTACCTATCATATCCGTATTACCACCACCCAGGATATTAGAAACAAAGAAATATCCAAGACATGGAATAAATACCATTATGCTTCCTGAGAAAATGCCTCCCGATGTAAGTGGGATGATTACCTCAAAAAATGTTTTATACGGCTTGGCTCCAAGGTCACTTGAAGCTTCTAACAGGCTTCCATCCAGCTTCTCAATAGCTGTATAAAGTGGTAATACCATGAAAGGTATGAAGCAATACACCATACCCAAAACAGTGGTTCCTGTCTTATAAAGGAAGTCGATTGGTTCTTTTGATATATGCAGTAGCTGAATTAATGAATTAAGCCACCCACTGTTTCCCAGGAATGTTCTCCATCCATATATTCTTATAAGCGAATTAGTCCAGAATGGAATGATAACAAGCATATAGAGAAGCTGCTTCTTCCTGCTCTTTGTTCTTGCAATAATATATGCAAATGGATATCCAAGAAGAATACACAATATGGTAGTTAGTAACGCTATCAGAAGCGACTGCCCATAAATCTTAAAATAATCCGCCGAGATAAGTTTCGCATAATTTGCAGCTGTAAAGCTGTATACAACGTTATAATACTCATCCGTCTGACAGAAACTCATAATTGCCACAAAAATGAGTGGTGCCAGAACTAGTGCAATTAAAAGCACAGTTACGGGTCCTACTGTTACTAAAGCTGGAAGCGTATTGGACCTGAATTCATGACTTGTTTTCTTTTTTTCCATAAGCTCCTCGTTTCTATGCCAGCTTTATCTCATCAAGTGCCTTAAAAATCTTATAACTGTCATTATGTATTAGCACAGCATCTTCAGGCTCCCAATAAGGGTATATTTTGCTACCAATTGTCGGCAGTTCCTGACCAGCTAGTCTTTCAATCTTAAGCTCATTTCCGTTTGGAAGAGCTACTATACATTTAAGCACCGAACCAACATAAACATAGTCTTTAACTACAGCCACTAACTCAAAACCATCGTGCGCAACTGTATCAAACCTCATTTTTTCTGGTCTAACTGATACCGTCGAATATTCGAGTATCGAAAAACTGTCATCGCATTTAACTTTTACTGCACCATTTTCAAGGGTCACAGTCGCTACTCCGTCAGTGATACTTGTTACGCAGCCATCATAAATATTTGTCTCACCAATAAACGTTGCTACAAATCTTGTAGCTGGATGCTCGTATATATCTGTAGGAGTGGCCAGCTGATCGACTATTCCGTCATGCATTACTGCAATCCTGTCACTCATCGTCAGTGCTTCTTCCTGATCATGTGTTACATATATGAATGTGATATTTAATTTCTTCTGAAGTCTCTTGAGTTCAAGCTGCATCTGCTTTCTCAGCTTTAAATCAAGTGCACCAAGTGGCTCATCCAAAAGCAAAACTCTCGGACGATTAATAAGAGCTCTGGCTATTGCAACTCTTTGCTTTTGTCCGCCAGATAGCTGAGAAGGATATCTATTCTCAAACCCTGATAGCTGAACCATTTCCATCATCTCAAGGACTCTTTCCTTTATCTCAGCCTTAGGGACTTTTTTCATCTTTAATCCATAGGCAATATTGTCATATATGGTTTTGTGAGGAAATAAGGCATATGTCTGAAAGACTGTATTAACATTTCTTTCAAATGGTTCCTTTGCCTCAATTGCCTCTCCTTCAACCTTTATGCTTCCACTTGTTGGCTCCTCGAAACCGGCAATCATTCTAAGTGTTGTAGTTTTTCCACATCCAGAAGACCCTAGAAGTGTAAGGAATTCACCCTCCTCAACAGCGATGTTGAGATCCTTAACTACATGATTAGTGCCGTATATTTTATTAACGCCCTCTATCTCAACAATTTTTCCCATAGTTCGTCACCTCTTCTTAAAGTGCCTTCACGCCTCTTTCACCGGTTCTTATTCGTACTGCATCTTCAACATCACGTATGAATATCTTTCCATCACCAACATGATCTGTAGCGCATGTTTCTCTGATTTTCATAATAAGTGGTTCAACATCCTTATCATCAACCACTACATCAACCCTTACCTTTGGTAGCAGATTAATAGTTGTTTTAAGTCCCTTTATTTCATTTACAACACCTTCTGTTGATCCCTTCTGGGTTCCACATCCCATTGCTGTAGATAAAGTCATACCTCCACAGCACACCTCATCCAAAACGGCTTTAACATCTTCAAGCTTCTCAGGTCTGATTATTATAACTAACTCTTTCATAACTACCTCCTCCGCATTTTTACATAAAAAAAGCAAGAGAAACTGTCCTTCGACAGCTCTCTTGCTTTCGGGTCCAAGATTTATTTAAAGAAAATATAAATCATAAACCCTTTGATTTCAACTAATCAAATTTACCATTTTTATACTTAATATTGAGTATTACTACTCCTTCTCTTTTATCATTTTAAACAGGTTAACACGATTATTAATACCCAATTTTCTGTAAAGATTCAAAATATGTTTTTTAAGGGTATTTTCACTAATGGTTAATTCTTCACATATGCTGACATTTGTCTTTCCACTAAGAAGAAATCTTAGAATAGTCTCTTCTCTCCTTGTAAGACTATACTTATCAACTGCTGCAGAAATAGTCAATTTATCACCCGTTATATCTAAACTCGTTTTATGTTGGTACAACCTGTAAGCGAGGTGATCTTTTAATAAATCCAGAATAAAAATGTCGTCATAAGCAAAGTCTTCTTTTCCAATTGTTCTATAAAAAGTAATAACACCTACAAAGCTTTTCTTTCTAGCTAATACCATCTGTAAAGAATAGTGCCAGTTGTTTGGCTTGTAAACCTTTTTATAATAGTCAGTCTCTACTCTTTTCTCATCAGCTATAATATCTGTCTCTCTATATATCAGCATTTTTCCGCTATATAGAATACCTCTACTGTAATCCAGTTCATCATAAACTGCCGACAGGTCCTCATCGCAATTCAAAAAAACTGGATTAACTAACTTATTCTCACCATCGGGTGATGCGAGATGAAAATCTGCACTATCAAAATCGATTAACATCTTAATCTGCTCAAGGAAATTCGTACGCATATCATCAATACTACTCATAGTATATATTCTATAAATAATACTATTGAGTAATAGCCAGTCATTCGTATCCAGTGTTCTCATAGGAATACCTCCATAAAAAAAAGAGAGCCCACCTAAGTGAACTCTCTTGCTCATTTCTATAATTAATATCACAATGACAATCTCAAGTCAATAACTCAAAACATGTCATTTCCACGTCCGGATTCCATACGCTTAATGTATAACTCTGGATCAGCCTTCATCTTAGACATGGTTACGAAAGCATTTAATACCATCGTCTCCTTATTGCAGGATTCCGGATTCTTACCAATCTCACTAAGAAGATTATACTTATCCATCTGCCATACATATATATCTGATAAGGAGTAGCCTTCTACATTCATCTTATCAAGGAAGGTATGATGCTCCAGATAGTAGATGAATTCTGTGTACAGCTCCCCATCTGATAACAGTTCGAGCCACAATGCATCGCCTCTATTATTATCATAGCCAGCATAGGCACATAACTCATCTAAATATTCTCTTACCTTGAACTGTGTTGTGTTAATTACAATGCTCATTTTGTCTTTGCTGCCTTCTTAGCGAATATCTCCTTGAAATCCTCTGTAAATGGATACCTCGCTATACCATATTCAGTGATAATACCTGTAATAAGATCAGCATCCGTAACATCGAATGCAGGATTGAATACCTTAACGCCCTCTGGTGCCATTCTCTCTGAATACCACATTTCCGTTACTTCTTCTGGCTTACGCTGCTCAATCTTAATATCTGCTCCTGTAGCCGTATTCATATCAATTGTTGAGGTAGGTGCACATACATAGAACGGAACACCATATCTCTTGGCAGCTAAAGCCACCATACTGGTACCAATCTTATTGGCTGTATCACCGTTAGCAGCTACTCTGTCACATCCAACAAATACTGCCTGTATCCATCCATTACGCATGGCTGTCGCAGACATATTATCACACTGTAAGGTAACATCAATTCCTGCTGACTGAAGCTCATATGCTGTAAGTCTTGCTCCCTGAAGTAAAGGTCTTGTCTCATCTGCAAATACCTTGAAGTTATATCCTTTTTCGTGACCAAGGTAAATAGGTGCAGTGGCCGTACCATACTTACATGTCGCAAGCTGACCTGCGTTACAGTGAGTGAGGATACCATCACCTGGCTTAACCAGACTAAGTCCATATTCTCCAATTGTCTTACATACCCAGATATCCTCTTCCTTAATAGCCACACACTCATTCTTAAGTGCTTCAACTATCTCAGAAACAGGCTCACCCTTCATTGACTGTACCAGTCCATCCATTCTTGTCAGTGCCCAGTGCAGATTAACGGCTGTTGGTCGCGACGAATCAAGGAAGTCGCGCTGCTTAACAAATTCAGCATAGAAGCTGTCATAATCATCGGCCTCAATCTTGGCTGCGAGAATATATAATCCCATTGCAGCAGCAACACCAATTGCAGGCGCACCACGTACTTTAAGAAGATATATAGCATCCCATATCTCCTGTGCCTTAGATAATCTGATTATCTCCGTCTTACCTGGAAGCTTTGTCTGGTCTATGATGACAAGCTCCAGTGTATCAAGATCTATATCCACGGTTTCGTAGTCGAGTATTGTCTTATTTTCCATTATATTCTCCATTCATACGCTGATAACATACTGATTATAACATATAAAAAGGGGCCGGATTATAATCCGACCCCAAATTAACTAATAATTAGTTCTGTCCGTAGTATGCGTTAGCGCCATGCTTACGATAGTAATGCTTGTCCTGAAGCTCCTGTGGTGCTGGCTTAATCTCTGGATTGATTGTCTCAGCTCTGTAAGCCATCTTAGCAACCTCCTCAAGAACTACTGCGTTATGAACAGCGTCTGAAGCATCCTTACCCCATGCAAATGGTCCATGATTCTTGCAGAGAACTGCTGGAACTGCCATTATCTCCTTGTTCATCTTCTTGAACTCGTCAACAATAAGCTTACCTGTGTTAGTCTCATAAGCCTCATCGATCTCTTCCTTAGTAAGACATCTTACACATGGAACCTCACCGTAGATATAATCTGCATGAGTAGTTCCGTAGCATGGAATGCTTCTTCCAGCCTGTGCCCAGCTTGTTGCATAGCTTGAATGTGTATGAACTACGCCACCGATCTCTGGAAAAGCCTTATAAAGCTCAAGGTGTGTAGGTGTATCTGATGAAGGATTGTATCTTCCCTCTACACGGTTACCCTCAAGGTCCATTACTACCATATCTTCTGGAGTGAGCTTCTCATAATCAACGCCCGATGGCTTGATAACGAAAAGTCCTGACTCTCTGTCAATTGCACTAACATTTCCCCAAGTAAAAGTCACAAGACCATACTTAGGAAGCATCATATTAGCTTCATATACTTTCTGCTTAAGTTCTTCTAACATATTCCCTCCGAATTACAGATTCTCAACTGCTGCCTTCTCAATTGCAAGACCCTTGCGGTAGTTAGCCATGAATGCTTCGTATCCAGCGATATCCTCTGCTGTAGCTTCCATAACTGAACCTTCCTGGCCCGCGAAGATAACTTCGTTAAGGTATGCCTGGAGGCTCTGGCCATCCTTCTTACCAGCCATGTAAGCTGCAAGAACTGCGATACCCCATGCTCCACCTTCACCAGCTGT